>DASZEO010000323.1:0-4216 GCA_035940755.1 Allosphingosinicella sp.
CGATCCGGAGGACTGCGTCCGAAGCGTCGCGCTCGACGGCCTGTCGGTGCTGTTCCACCGCCCGTCCGGCATGACCCACATCGTCGCTCCGCCGGCCCCGCAGATCCTGGAGGCGCTTCGCCTCGGGCCGGCCGACGCCGGCGAGGTGCTCGCCCGCATGCAGGCCTGGTACGATTTCGACGGCGACGACGCCGCCGAGGCCGTGGAAGCGCGCCTCGACGAGCTCGAAGCGGCCGGACTGGTGAGCCGGCTGTGAAGCACAGCCTCGCCTTGCAGATTGGCCCCGTCACCTTCCGCATCGGCTCGGCCTGGCCGCAGCCGCTCGAGGCGCTGGCGCAGCTCTATCAGGATTATCCCGCGCCCGACGGCGTGTGCGACTTCACGGTTCGGCTCGAGCCCGAAAAGCCGTGGCGGCGGTGGGTGCGGCCGTCGGTGGCGATCCACGGCGACTATATCCTGCCGGACGCGGCGCCGATGTCGCTCGCCCACGGCCTGCTCGCCGCCGAAATGGGCATGAACCTGCAGATGGCGCTGGGCCAGAAGACCTACCTGCTGCTCCACGCGGCCAGCGTCGAGAAGGACGGGAAGGCCCTGATCCTCACGGGCGAGTCCGGCGCCGGCAAGTCGACGCTGGCGGCGATGCTCGGCGAGCGCGGCTGGCGCCTGATGGGCGACGAGTTCGCGCTGCTCGACCTCGAGGACGGTTGCCTGCGCGCCTTTCCCCGCGCCGTGAGCCTCAAGAACGGGGCGATCCGGGTGATGGAGCAAGAATTGCCGGAAGAACGCTTCGGCCCGCGCCTGACCGGCACGCCCAAGGGCGAGATCCGCCACCTTCGCCCCAACGCCAAAGCGCTGGCAGGGATGGCCGAGCCCGCCCGCCCGGCACTGATCCTTTTCCCGCGCTTCGGCGAGGCTGCCGACGCTCGGCCTGTCGGCCAGGCCGAGGTGTTCATGCGCCTGACCCTGGCCTCCACCAATTACGTATCGCTCGGGGCCCCGGCCTTCGACGCGCTGACGAAGCTCATCGCCGATTGCCCGGCCGCGGCCATCGATTATCCGGACGCGGCCACGGCGATGGCCACCGTGGACGCGCTTTGGGAGCAGGTGGCGTGAGCGGCGCCCGGGCACTGGTGGCGGCGCTTCGGGAGCCCGGAGCGGTTCGCGACGCCGATTGGAACGATCTCATCGCGACGGCGCGCGCGGAGCAGCTGATCGGCAGCCTCGCCTTTCGCCTCGAGGGCGTGGCGCTCCCGCCGAAGGTCGAGGCGATTCTCGTCGCCGCGCGCCGCGATTCTGCTCAGGTCCGGACCCAGGCGCTGTGGGAGGCCGAGATGGCCCGCCGAGCGCTGGCGCCGCTCGGCATTCCGGTCGTCCTCCTCAAGGGCACTGCTTTTCATGCGGCAAGTCTTGGCGCGAGCGTCGGCCGCTCGGTCGGCGACCTCGACATTCTGGTGCCGCGCGACAGCCTCGATTCGGTCGAGACGGCGCTGCTTGCCGGCGGATGGGAGCGGCTAAAGGAAGCCGACGGCTATGACGACCTCTATTACCGGCGCTGGATGCATGAGCTGCCGCCGCTCATCCACCGGACCCGCGACCGGATGATCGACGTCCACCACACCATCCTGCCGATGACGGCGCGCCCGAAGCCTGACGCGCGCGCCTTGATTGCCGACAGCATCCTGCTCGAGAACGGCCTTCGGATCCTCTCCCCGGCCGACATGATCGTGCACGCGGCCGCTCACCTGTTCGCGGACGGCGACCTGGCCGGCGGCTTGCGCAACCTTTGGGACATCGACCGGCTGCTGCGGCAATTCGGCGCCGAGACCGGCTTCTGGGCGCGCCTTGGCGAACGGGCGCGGCTGCACGGGCTCGGCCGGGCGACCGCGCTTGCGCTTCGGCTGAGCGCACGGCTTTACGGCACGCCCGTGGATGCAGCGGTAGCGGGACGCGCCAGGGCGGCCGATCGCCTGTTCGAGGCGCGGCTGCTCGCCCGCAACGGCTGGGGCCAGCCGGTCCGCCCGCTGCTTCGCTTCGCCTTCTACGTCCGCTCGCACTGGCTGCGGATGCCGCCGATGATGCTGGCCCGCCATCTCTGGGCGAAAGCGAGGATGTAGGTGGGCGGCTTCAACGAGGGCCTCTTCCACGCGCTCAACAGCCTCGTCGGCCGGTCGTGGGCGATCGACAGCGTCATCGCGCTCAGCCTCGACAATATCTTCGTCAAGGCCGGGCCGATCGGCGCCTGCTTCTTCTATGCCTGGTACCTGCGCGAGGATTCGCCGCGCGAAGGCATGCGGCGGCGGATCCTGCTGGTCACCCTGCTGTCGCTGTTCCTGATCGCGCCGCTGACCAAGCACTTGTCGGAGAGCCGGCTGGCGCCCCGGCCGTTCTTGCTCAGCCAGCAGACCTGGGTGCTTCACGACGGCCGCCTCGACGAAGGACGCCGGATCGAAGCGCGGCCGATGCAGACGGGCGAGATGCTCAAGCGAAGCGACGCTCTGCGCGAGGGGCGGATCGATCCCAACGACCTCGGCTCCTTCCCGAGCGACCATGCCGCCTTCTTCATCGCGCTGTCGCTCGGCATCTTCCTCGCCAGCCGCCGCGCCGGCGCGATCGCGCTGGCGTGGACGGTGTTCGTGACGCTGGCGAGCCGGATCGCAGCCGGGATGCACTGGCCGGTGGATATCGCCGCGGGCGCCGTCATCGGCGCGGCCGTGCTCGCCGTCCTTCAGTGGACCTTTTCGGGCCGCTGGGCTCGGCTGTGGGATCCGATCGTCGGCTGGTGCGCGCGCTATCCGGGCATTGCGGGAGCGGCCCTGTTCCTTCTGCTGCTGGAAGCGGCCAACACGATGCAGACGCTCAAGCGTACGCTCGAGATCGTTTCGGCGCTGGCGGGGAGGGTGCTGTGAAGGCGCGGCTGCTCCTGCTGGCCTCGCTGCTGGCCGGGGGCTGCGGGCAGCCCGACCCGGAGGCCTATCTGTTCATGCTCGATCCGCATTACCGCGCAGAGATCGCCGCCGGGAACGACTCCGGGATCACCTCGCCCGACGGCCTACTCTGGCATGACGGCGGTTTGATCATCGCCGATGAAGGCGGGTCGGCGGTCCGCTACTGGCGGCCGGGGGAGCGGGTGAGGACGCTCGCCACTCGGCAGCTCGGCTTGCGCTCGCCGGAAGACATCGTGCGCGACGCCGCTGGCTACCTCTATTTCACTGACGACGATGCCGGCGGCGTCCGCCGGATCGATCCGCAGGGCCGCACCAGCTGGCTCGCCGCCCCTGACCAGGGCTTGCCGTCGACCGAAGGGCTGACGCTGGCGCCTTCAGGCGTGACGCTGGCGGGCGACCAGCGCGGCCACCGGATCATGGCGATCGCTCCGGACGGGACGGTGCGGGTGTGGCTTGGGCCGGAAGCCGGCATCGAGAAGCCCGAAAGCATGGCGTTCGACGATTCGGGCAACCTTTACGTCGCCGACAACAAGGCGGACGTGCTTTACCTGATCACCCGCGACGGGCGGGTGCGGCGGCCGATCTCGCGCCGCGAAGGCTTCTCGCCGGAATCGCTCTGCTATGCCGGCGGCACGCTCTACATCACCGACAGCCATCACGGGACGCTGTTCCGCTACAGCCCCGAGACGGGACTGGTGGCGATCGCCGCTTTCTCCGGCGACCTTGCGAACATCCAGGGCATCACCGCCGATCCTGAGGGCAATCTGTACCTCTCGGTCCAGACGGACCTCCACGGCGGGCGCGGCTATATCCTAAGGCTGGCCCGCCGCTGAGCGCCGGCGCCACCGCAACGGCATCCGCACCCGGCCCGCAAACTTCATCGCCTCAGCCTCGGCACCGGCGGGACGCCCCGCAGCCGCCCACAACAGCCATGACGCGAAAACATAGGCGGCGGCGCCGGCGACCACTTCGATCATGAGGTCGGCGAAGGTGGAGCCGGTGTGCGGCTGGCCGAGGCGCACAAGGACCAGCATGAGGCTTGCCGCCGCGAAGGGGCGAAGCACGGGCGCGAACAGCCGGTGGGGCGCCGCCCGCGCCACGTGCGCCAGGTAAAATGTCGCAAAGGCGAGCAGCGCGCCGCTGACGATCAAAGCCGCCCAGGCGACCGGAATCGCGCCGCCGCCGGCCCATGCCGTTCCCGCGACGGCGGCGGCCGCCGCTGCGGCGCCCGTGCAGGTGATTGCGGCGGCGCGCTTCTCGAGGCCGGCCGC
>DASZEO010000324.1:0-2835 GCA_035940755.1 Allosphingosinicella sp.
GAGTTCAGCCGCCCCATCCGCATCGACACGATCGGTGCCGACCCTCGGCCACTGACGCTTGCGGCGGAGGAGCCGGAGCGGGCGGCGCTGGCGAAGCGGTTCGGCCTCCCCGGCATCACCAAGCTCGAGGCGGAGCTGACGCTCGCTCGCAGGGCTGACGAAGTCATTGCCGCCGGCACGATGCGGGCGGAAGTCACCCAAAGCTGTGTCGTCACGGCCGAGCCAGTGCCCGCCAAGGTCGAGGTTCCGTTCGAGATCCTTTTCCGCCCCCAGCCGCAGGCGAGCGGCACCGACGATGACGAGGTGGAACTGAGCGAGACGGAGCTCGACGTGGTCTTCTACGACGGTCCGTCGGTCGACGTCGGCGAGGCGGTGGCCGAAACGCTTTCGCTCAGCCTCGACCCTTATCCTCGCGCGCCGGGCGCCGAAGCGGTCCTGAAGCAGGCCGGCGTCAAGTCGGAGGAGGAAGCGGGGCCGTTCGGCGCGCTCGCGGCGCTGAGGGACAAGCTGAAGCGCGACTGATCCGCGGCTGGCGCGGGCGGTCCGAAAGGGCTAATCAGCGCCCATGCTCGAAATCGTCAGGATCCCGGTTCTCAGCGACAATTACGTCTGGCTGGCGCGCGAACCGCAAAGCGGCGAGACCGCCGTCGTCGATCCCGCCGTCGCCGAGCCGGTACTGGAGGAGGCGGCGCGGCGCGGCTGGCGGATCACCCAAATCTGGAACACGCACTGGCACCCCGACCACACCGGCGGCAATGCGGCGATCACGGAAGCGACCGGCTGCTTCGTCACCGGGCCCGCCGCCGAAGCCGCTCGAATCCCGACGCTCGACCGGCAGGTGCGCGAAGGCGACAAGGTGAGCCTTGGGGGCGTCGAGGCCACGGTGCTGGAGGTCCCCGCCCACACCGCCGGCCACATCGCTTATCATCTACCTTCCGAAGCGACGATCTTCGTCGGCGACACCTTGTTCGCCATGGGCTGCGGGCGGCTGTTCGAAGGCAGCGCGGAGCAGATGTACGCGAACCTCCGGCGTCTCTCCGACCTGCCGCCCGAGACTCAGGTCTATTGCGCGCACGAATATACCGCCTCGAACGGCCGCTTCGCCCTCACCGTTGAGCCCGACAATCGCGAACTCGCCGCCCGAATGGCCGAGGTCGAGGCGGCGCGGGCGGCCGGCGCGGCGACGGTGCCCACGACGATCGCGCTGGAGCGCGCCACCAACCCCTTCATGCGCGCCGCGTCGGTCGAGGAGTTCGCGAGCCGCCGCGCCGGCAAGGACAATTTCCGCGGCTAGAAACGCAAGCGCCCTCCCGCTCGTTCTAGCTGCGGCGAATGGATGGAGGCCGGACGATGAAGCATTCAGCCCTGGCGGCGATCGCGGCTCTTGCCGCGGGTTGCGCGATGGAAGCGCCGGTCGAGGATGCCGCCTACGAGCCGGAAGGCCGGGTCGCCGAGGCGCTGGCCGGGCGGACCGCCGGTGAGCCGGTCGATTGCGTCGACATGCGCCAGCTGCGCAGCAATCGCTCGCTCGGCGACAATGCGATGCTGTTCGAAGGGCCGGGCGACATCGTCTATCTCAACCGCCCGAGCGGCGGCTGTCAGAGCCTTGAGTTCGGCCGCTCCCTGCGCACCCGCACCACCAGCACGCGCCTGTGCCGCGGCGACATCGTCACCGTCTTCGATCCGGTCAGCGGCGTCGAATATGGCGGTTGCGGCCTCGGCGACTTCGTTCCCTACCGCCGGCCGCGCTAGCGCTTGTAGAGCGCGTCGAGGCGCTCGCCATAGACCTGCTTGATGACGTGGCGGCGGATCTTGATCGACGGCGTCAGCTGCGCGTTCTCGACGGTGAACGGCTCGTCGGCGATGATGAAGCGGCGCACCTTCTCGATCACCGACAAGTCGGCGTTGACGCGGTCGACGGCTGCGGCGACCGCCCGGACGTAATCGGGGTCCGTCTTCATCCTCGCAAAGTCGCAGGTGCGGCGGTTGGCGGCGCACCATTCGGCCGACCATTCGGGGTCGGGGACGATGAGGCCGACGACGTAGGGCCGCTTGTCGCCGACCACCATCGCCTGAAGGATCTCGCGCTGGAGCGTCAGCATGCCCTCGACCTTCTGCGGGGCGACATTGTCGCCCTTGTCTAGGATGATGATGTCCTTCTTGCGATCGGTGATGACGATCCGGCCCTTGTCGTCGAGGTGGCCGACGTCGCCGGTGTGCAGCCAGCCGTTCTGGAGCACCCGCGCCGTTTCGGCATCGTTGCGCCAGTAGCCGTGCATGACCAGCTCACCGCGCACCAGGATCTCGCCGTCCTCGGCGATCTTCACCTCGGTGTTCTTCAGCGGCGGGCCGACCGTATCCATCCGCACGCCGACCTTCGGCCGGTTGCAGCTGATCACCGGTCCGGATTCGGTTTGCCCGTACCCCTGGAGCAGGGTCAGGCCCAACGAGTGGAAGAAGATGCCCACGTCCGGGTTCAGGGGCGCGCCGCCTGAAACCATCGCCTTGAGCCGGCCGCCGAATCGCGCGGCGATCTTGGGCCGCAGCGTCCGGGTGAGAATGAGGTCCATCGGCCTGTCCCACAGCGGCACCGAGCCTGCATAGTCCTTCGCGCCGATGCTGAGCGCGCGGCCCATGAGATACCTGGCGACGCGCCCCTGCTTCTCGACCTGCTTCAGGATGCGCTGGCGAAGCACCTCGAACAGCCGCGGGACGACCACCATGATCGTCGGCTTCACCTCCTCGATGTTGGAGGCGAGCTTCTCCAGGCCTTCCGAATAATAGATTTGCGCGCCCAGCCCGATCGGGAACAGCTGGCCGCCGCTATGCTCGTAG
>DASZEO010000325.1:0-2864 GCA_035940755.1 Allosphingosinicella sp.
GCGGACGGCGAGTTCAAGGCCATCGAGACGCTCTACGGCGTCGGGTACCGCTTTGGCGAGGAGTGACGAGCGCGAGCTGAGGCCGAGCTGGTCGCGGCGGCTGTCGCTGCGCCAGCGCATCCTGGCGGTGAACATCTTCGCAATCGCGATCCTCGCGGGCAGCCTGTTCTACCTCGACGGCTTTCGAAGCCGTCTGACCGACGCCCGGCTTCACCAGTCCCAGTCGGAAGCGGTGATGATCGCGCATGTGATGGCGGTCCTCCCGCCGGCGGCGAGGCAGCAGGTGCTGGTGCGCGTGGGCCAGGATTCGGGGGCCCGCCTGCGCGTGTACGGCCGCGACGGAGGCCGCAGGGGCGACAGCTGGCAGGGCGCGCGCCCCACCTATGAGCTTCGCGATCCGGCGACGGAGCCCTGGCACCGCGGCATCGCGCGAGCGCTGGACAGCGGCTTCGACGCGATCGTCGGAGCGCCGCGCCGGCCGCTGTTCACCCCGCCGCCGCAGGATCTGCTGAGCGCGTGGCCCGAAGCGCAGCAGGCGCTGGCGACGGGGTCCCCGACAACGGAGCTTCGCCGGGCGCCTGAAGGCACGCCCTATATCAGCGCGGCGACGCCGATCGGCGAGGCGCGCGACGAGGTTCTGTTGCTCACCGTGAACGCACGCGACATCCGCAAGGTGGTGCGCGCCGAGCGGCTCTCGCTGGGTCTGATCCTGGCCGGCACGATCCTGCTTTCGGTGCTGCTGTCGCGCTTCCTGGCGCGAACGATCGCCAACCCGCTGCGCAAGCTCGCGCTGGCGGCGCACCGGGTCCGGCTCGGCCGGGCTCGCGAAGTGGACGTGCCGATCCTTCCGAAGCGGCGCGACGAGATCGGGCTGCTGGCGCGCGCGCTGCACGACATGACCCAGAGCCTGCGCCAGCGCATCGATTCGACCGAGGCGTTCGCGGCCGACGTCACCCACGAGCTCAAGAACCCGCTCGCCTCGCTTCGTTCGGCGGTCGACACGCTCGAGCGGATCGAGGATCCGGTGCTTCGCCGGCAGCTGCTCGACGTGGTGCGCGAGGACGTCGCCCGGCTCGACCGGCTGGTCGTCGACATCGCCGAAACTTCGCGGCTCGACGCCGAGCTGTCCCGGGCGCGGTTCGAGCCGATCGACCTGGGCGCCACCATCGAATCGCTGCTGGGCCTTTGGGAAAGCCGCGCCGGCGAGCGGGTGCAGATCGCCTTCGCGCGGCCGCAGGCGGGCACGGCGGTCGTGATGGGCGACGAATCGCGGCTGGCCCGGCTGATCGACAACCTGGTCGACAACGCCATCTCCTTTTCGCCGGCGGGCGGGCTGGTCGAGATCCGCGCGACCGAAGCGGGCGGCGAAGTGCTGATCAGCGTCGAGGACGAAGGCCCCGGCGTTCCGGCCGGCGAGCGCGAGGCCGTGTTCCAGCGCTTCCACAGCAGCCGCCCGGAAGAGGATTTCGGCCGCCACTCGGGCCTGGGCCTCGCCATCGCCAGGGCGATCGCCGAAGGGCATGGCGGACGGATCGACATCGAGGACCGCCACGACGGCCGCTCGGGCGCGCGCTTCGTCGTCCGCTTTCCGGGAGGCGCGGCATGACCGCCCCGCCGCTTTCGTCCGAGACCCTCCACGCTTCGTGCGTCGCGATCGCCGGTCGCGCCGTGCTGATCGGCGGCCGCTCGGGCAGCGGCAAGTCCGACCTCGCCTTACGGCTGATCGACCGCGGGGCGGGGCTGGTCAGCGACGATTACACCATCGTCCGGCGCGACGGCGGGCAGTTGCGCGCCTCCGCGCCGCCGACCATCGCCGGCAAGCTCGAAGTGCGCGGCATCGGCATCGTCGGCTTTGCGCCGCAGGAGGACGTGCCGGTGGCGCTGTTCGTCGACCTCGACGCCGACCCCGAGCGTCTGCCGCCCGGCGGCGAGGCGCGGACGATCGCCGGCGTCGCCATCCCGACCGTCGCCGTCAGCGCCCTTGAGGCTTCGGCGCCGCTCAAGGTAGAAGCCGCGCTCAAGCTTTTGGGACTTTCCCCCTGATGCCGCGCTCGGCCGACCCCAAGAGGATCCTGCTCGTCACCGGCCTGTCCGGCGCCGGCAAGTCGACGGCGCTGAGGACTCTCGAGGACCTCGGCTGGGAGGTGGTCGACAACCTCCCCCTGTCGCTGGTCAACCACCTGCTGGCGACGCCGCTGCCGGCAGGCGCCGAACGCAAGCGGCCGCTGGCGATCGGCCTCGACAGCCGAACGCGCGGCTTCGACGCCGAGCGGATCGTCAAGCAGGTCAAGCGGCTGGCCAAGGAGCATGAGGCGCCGATCGAGATGCTCTATCTCGACTGCGCCGGGTCGGAGCTGCTTCGCCGGTATTCCGAGACCCGCCGCCGCCACCCGCTCGCGCCCGACCGCCCCGCCACCGACGGCATCGCCGAGGAGCGCGACATGACGGCGCCGCTCAAGCGCTGGGCCGACCACATCATCGACACCACCGACACTGACGCCAACCTGCTGCGCCAGCAGGTCCGCGCGCGGTTCGGCGGCGAGGAGGACTCGCCGGCGCTGAGCGTCATCTCGTTCGGCTTCGCGCGCGGCATTCCGCGCAACGCCGACCTGGTGTTCGACATGCGCTTCCTCAGGAACCCGCATTGGGAAAAGGAGCTGAGGGACCTCACCGGCCTCGACCGGGCGGTGTGCGACCATATCGCCGGGGACGAGGTCTATGACGACGCGGTCGGGCGGATCGAGGACCTGCTCCTCACCCTCCTTCCGCGCTACCGGGCCGAGGGCAAGGCCTATGTCTCCGTCGCCTTCGGCTGTACCGGCGGTAGACACCGCTCGGTCCACGTCGCCGAGCGGGTCGCGAAA
>DASZEO010000326.1:0-1780 GCA_035940755.1 Allosphingosinicella sp.
CCTCGGGCGCACAGGGGCCGCCATGAAGAAGCTCCTGCTCGCGCTCGCCGCCGCCTCGCTCATGGTTCCCGCCGCTTCCGCCCAGCGGCCGCGCCGCGCCGAGCGAGCGACGCCGGCGACGCTGAGGGACCTTGCCGACCAGGTGTCGCAGGACTCGCTCAAGGCGACCGTCGAGCGCCTGGTCAGCTTCGGCACCCGCCACACGCTTTCGGCACGGGACGATCCCCGCCGCGGCATCGGCGCGGCGCTGAGCTGGACCGAGGGCGAGTTCCGCAGTTACTCGCGCGCCTGCGGCGGCTGCCTCGAGGTGCGGCGCATCGGCGATACCGTCACTCGCCCGCCGCGCATCCCCAATCCGGCGCTGGTGGAGGACGTGATTGCCATCCAGCGCGGCACGACCGAACCGAACCGCGTCGTCATCATCACCGGCCACATCGACAGCCGGGTCACCGACGTCATGAACGCCACCGCCGACGCTCCGGGCGCCAATGACGACGGCTCCGGCACCGCCGCGGTGATCGAGGCGGCACGGGTGCTGTCGCGCCACCGCTTCCCGGCCACGATCGTCTATGCGGCGCTGTCGGGCGAGGAGCAGGGGCTGGTCGGTGGCCGCATCCTCGCCGAATATGCCCGCGCCCAGGGCTGGCGGGTGGAGGCCAACCTCAACAACGACATCATCGGCAACAGCTGCGGCTCGGACGGCCTGTGCGACGACGACAATGTCCGCGTCTTCTCCGAAGGCCCGCGCTGGCAGGGCCATGAGGACCTCGCCGCCCGCCAGCGAAGCCTCGGCGGCGAGAACGATGCGCCGGGGCGGAACCTGTCGCGCTTCATCGCCTCGCTCGCCGACGATCTCAGCCTCGGCCTCGACGTCCGCCAGATCTGGCGCAACGACCGCTTCGGCCGCGGCGGCGACCATACGGAATTCCTGAACCTCGGCTTCCCGGCGGTTCGCTTCTCCGTCGCCGTCGAGAATTACAACTGGCAGCACCAGGACCTCAGGGTCGAGAACGGCATCGAATATGGCGATACCATCGACAAGATGGACTTCCCCTATCTGCGGCGGGTGACCGCGCTCAACGTCGCCGCGCTTGCCGCGCTCGCCCGCGCACCTATGCCGCCGGCGCCCGCGGTCCAGGGCGCCGTCTCGACCGACACCCTGCTGGAATGGCGCGGGGTCCCTGGCGCGGTCGACTATGTCCTGCGCTGGCGGCGGACGGACGAATCCCACTGGCAGCACAGCCGGCGATTGAGCCAGTCCGAAGGCCGAGTATGCGTCGATCGCTGCCCGCCGATAGAAGGCGACGAACAGCTCGCGACGTTTCTCCGCGGCATCCGCGTCGACGACTGGGTGTTCGGCGTCTCCTCCGTCTCGGCGGACGGCTACGAGAGCCCGGTTGCATCCGCGGTGCCGGGCGGTGCGTTCGCGCCCTACACGCCGCCCCCGCCGGCGCAACAGTGACCCGTCATTGCGAGCGTAGCGAAGCAATCCAGCTGGGAACCTCTGCCGCGCTGGATTGCTTCGTCGCTCCGCTCCTCGCAATGACGACGTGAAATGGCACGCAGGCAGAAACCATCCGGCCTTCCGACCCGCCAGCAGATTCTGGACTTCATCCAGTCCTCCGATGAGCCGGCGGGGAAGCGGGAGATTGCGCGGGCCTTCGGCCTGGGCGGTCAGGAGAAGGTCGAGCTCAAGGCGCTGCTTCGCGACATGGCGGACGAAGGCCTGATCGATTCCGCCCCGGGCCGCGCCTTTCACCGCATGGGCGGGGTGCCGAAG
>DASZEO010000327.1:0-2252 GCA_035940755.1 Allosphingosinicella sp.
GGGCCTGAAGATGTGCTCGTCGACGTAGCTGTAATAATCCTCGCCGCTCACCACCTCGATTATGCGGCCCAGCAGGACGAAGCCGTAATTGGCATAAGCGTTCCTGCCTTCCTCGCTCGTGTCGGGCGCTCGGTTGCCGAACAGCGTCACATAATCGGCAAGCGTCCGCGTCCGGAGCCGCTGCGCCTCATATTCAGGGGTGAAGATGTCGCCTGCGCCGCCGGTGTGCGACAGCAGCTGGCGGATCGTGACGGAGCGGGCGAAGTCGCGATTGGGATAGTCGGGAAGGTAGGTTCCGACGGGCGCGTCGAGGGCGATTCGGCCCTGCTCGACGAGCTGGAGCACGCCGATCGCGGTGAACATCTTGTTGGCGGACCCGATGCGGAACCGAGTGTCCATCGTCACCGGCACACCGGCCGCTCTGTCCGCCATCCCGGACGCGCTCTGGTAGATGACCCTGCCGTGGCGCGCGATCATGATCGTTCCGGCGAAGCGGTCGGCGGCGACGTCCTGCGCCAGCTTGCGCGCCATCGCGCGGTGAAGCTCGGCGCGGGGCAGGCGGGGGATCGCAAATTCAGGCGGCCGGTCGGTGGGCCCCAGTTGAGCGGCTGCGACTTTCATCGGATCGGCCGGGTCCATCTCGGCGTGCGACCGCCAGAAGCCGTCGCCGATTTCCGCCGCGAGCAGCACCGTAATGTCGTTGGGGCCGGTGGATTCGATGCGCACCGGCGTCAACCGGCCGGTCATGAAGTGTGTGTCGATCCACGCCTGCGGGGGCGTGGATCGGCCGTAGAGCGCGTTGTAGCGTTCGAGCTGCGCCGGGTCGGCGGAGTTGTAGGCGTTGAGGAACGTCGTCGCGAAGCGGCCCGCCGGCGTATCGGGGATCGGCACTTCCTGCGGCGCCTGAGCTCCAGCCGGCGCGAGCGCGGACAAGACGATCGCCGGTGCAGCAGACAGGTAGCGCATCGATTCTACTCCCTCGACAGACTGCGGTGACTTTGTATCATCCGCGCGAGCTAATCAACGACGGCGCAGAGCCCTTCTCCGGGGCTGTCGCGACGTTGAATTCGCGGCCTCGGCGGCATAACGGCGGCTCATGAGCGTGACGATGACGGGCGGCTGCGCGTGCGGCGCGGTGCGCTACCGGCTCGAAAGCGAGCCGTTCGACGCCGGCTGGTGCCATTGCCGCATTTGCCAGCTCGTCTCCGGCGCGCCCGCAATGGCCTTCGCCAGCGTCCCCAGCGGCGATTACCGGCTCACGCAGGGCGAAGCGAAGGTGAAGAGGTTCGAATCGACCAGCTTCGGCTTCCGCCGGTTCTGCGAAAATTGCGGGACGCCGCTGACGATGCAGGTGGACCACCAGCCCGAGACGGTGGACTTCACCATCGCGACGCTCGACGATCCCGAGCCTGTGGAGCCGGGCTTCCACATCTTTCGATCGAGCCGGATCGCTTGGTTCGAGACCGCCGACGACCTGCCGCGCCACGACCGGTTTCGGCCGGACACGCGCGGGCTAGGCGGCGCCGAGCCCCCCGGCGGCTGATCCGTCGAGCGCGCCTTCGAGCCAGCCCTGGATCCGGCTCTTCGGCTCGGCGCCGACCTTGGTCGCCGCCGGCCGGCCGTCCTTGAACAGGATCATCGTCGGGATGCCGCGGACGCCGTAGCGGGTCGGCGCCTCTGGATTCTCGTCGATGTTGAGCTTGACGATCTCGACGCGGTCGCCGAGCTCGGCGCTCAGCTCCTCGAGCGCCGGGGCGATCATCCGGCACGGGCCGCACCATTCGGCCCAGAAATCGACGAGCACGGGCTTTTCCGAGCCGAGCACGTCCTGACCGAAACTGGCATCGGTGACTGTCTTGGTGGCCATGATCGCGACTCCATCGGGGTTGGCCGCCATGTAGGGTGCCGCCGCTTGCGTCTCAACCACCCCTCGGGAGGTGCGAGTCGAGCAGCGCGTCGGAAAGG
The DNA here is from genome assembly GCA_035940755.1 of Allosphingosinicella sp. Taxonomy (GTDB): domain Bacteria; phylum Pseudomonadota; class Alphaproteobacteria; order Sphingomonadales; family Sphingomonadaceae; genus Allosphingosinicella. Next base: position 1,966 of record DASZEO010000327.1, read on the forward strand.
GCGTGGAGCGTCGGGCCACTGGTGTAGATGAGGGCGGAGTCGATCCTTCGGCCGGGGAAGACGACGCTGAGCGCAGCCCGGTAGGCAGCCATCTGCCGCAGATGCGCTGCCGGAACTTGTTCCGGTTTTTCCGGCACTTCTCGGCCTGTCTTGAAATCGGCGACGAGGATTCGCTCGGCTCCCACCAGCAGGCGGTCGAGCGTGCCCGAGACGACGATGCCGTCATGGATGACCGCCGCGATCGGCGCTTCGGCGAGCGCGGCGGGGCCGAACAGCTCGGCGAAGCG
>DASZEO010000328.1:0-4947 GCA_035940755.1 Allosphingosinicella sp.
CGCGCTTTTGCCTAGGCTCGGCGAGCGGGCCCGGTCTCCAGCGTCTCGATCGGCCGTGGATTGGCCCACAGCGCGGCGAGCACGGCAAGGCCACCGCAGGTGGCGAAGCCGGCGACCATCGGCACGGTCGTGCCGTTGAACTGCTGGCCTATGGCGAAGCCGATCAGCGCTCCGCCGACGGTCGTGATCAGGCCCTGAAGCGACGAGGCGGTGCCGGCGATATGGCCGAGCGGAGCCATCGCCAGCGCTCCGGCATTGGCGCCGATCAGCCCGAAGCAGGCCATGGTCAGCGCCTGCAGCAGGACGAAGCTCCAGATCGTCTCGCCGACGCTGAGCGCCACCGTCAGGTGAACCAGCGCCGACAGCGTGAAGGCAGCAAGCGCGCCGAGCAGCAGCCGGCGCGAGCCGAGCCGCATCACCAGCCGCGAATTGGCGTAGGAGCTTCCCGCCATCGGCCCGGCGATGCAGGCGAAGGCGAGGCCGAGCAGCTCGGGGCGGTGGAACACGTCGAAGACGATCTGCTGGATCGACCCGATGAAGGCGAACAGCGCTCCGAACGTCAGCGTCGCCGCGACCGTGTTGCCGATCGAGGCTCGGACCCGAAGCGTCTCCGCCGTGGCGACTCGGATCTGCGCCAGCGAGAAGGGCTGGCGCGCCGCGACCGGCAGAGTCTCCGGCAGCCTCAGCCCGCTCCACAGCGCCAGCATCAGGCCGTAGGCCGCCAGGCCGATGAAGATGTGCCGCCAGCTGGCGATCGCGAGCACGCCCTGGCCGAAGGTCGGCGCCAGCACCGGCACGACCATGAACACGATCATCACCAGCGACATGACCCGTGCCATCGCGGAGCCGTGGAAGCGGTCGCGGACGATCGCGACCACCAGCACCCGCGTTCCCGCCGCGGCGATGCCCTGCATCGCCCGCGCGCCGAGCAGCAGCGCGAAGCTGCCCGCGATCGCCGCCAGCGCCGCGAACAGCGCATAGAGGATCATGCTTCCGACCAGCAGCCGCTTGCGCCCGAACCGGTCTGCGAGCGGGCCGTAGACGATCTGGGCCGCCCCGAAGCCCAGCAGGTAGAAGGTGATGACCAGCTGGCGCCGATTGTCCGCGTCGACGCCCAGCGCCTCGCCGATCCACGGGAGCGCCGGCAGCATCGCGTCGATCGCCAGCGCGTTCGACGCCATCAGCGCCGCCATCATCACGACGAACTCGCGCATGGCTGGCCGCTGCGCCGCGGCCTCGATCGGAGGGGAGGGATTCATCGCGTTCCGGGTTCAGGTGAAAAGGTCGGGCTTGCCTGCGCAACCCGCAGCGGCAAGACAAGTGCCGCGATGAACATGGCCGAACCTGGCGCGAGCGAACGAGCCGCGGGCGACCGGCGCCCGCGCGTGCGGCTGATCGGGCTTCCGACCGACAGCCATTCCTCCTTCCTTCGCGGCGCCGCCGCGGGCCCGGGCGCGATCCGGGCCGCGCTCGCCTCCGAGCACGGCAACCTCGCCGCCGAGAACGGGCGCGAGCTGGGCGTCGACATCCGAATCGAGGATCCGGGCGACCTGCCGCTTCGCGAATCGGCCGAAGACGCCGGGCTGATCCGCGATGCCTTCGCCGCCGCCGCCGCCGACGGGGCGGTCCCGATCGGGCTCGGCGGCGATCATATGGTGACCTCGCCCGCCGTCGCCGGGATCGCCTCCGTGCACGGGCCGGTCAATATCCTTCACTTCGACGCTCATCCCGACCTCTACGACGATTATGGCGGCGACCCGCTGTCCCACGCTTCCCCCTTCGCCCGGATCATGGAAGCGGGGCATGGGTCGCGGCTGGTCCAGTTCGGCATCCGCACCCTCAATGCTCATTGCCGCGCCCAGGCCGAGCGGTTCGGGGTCGAGATCGTCGAGATGCGCGACTTCGCGGCCGATCGCGTGCCGATCCCGCCCGCGCCGCTCTACATCAGCATCGACCTCGACGGCTTCGATCCGGCCTTCGCTCCGGGAGTCTCGCACCACGAGCCGGGCGGCGCCAGCGTGCGCGAGCTCCTGTCGGTCCTCCGCCGGATCGAGGGCGGAATTGTCGGCGCCGACATCGTGGAGCTCAATCCCTCGCGCGACGTCAACGGCGTCACCGCAACCCTAGCCGCCAAGCTCGTCAAGGAGCTGGCGGCGCTCGCACCGGAGCAGCCAAGGCCATGATCAGGGTCCACCATCTCGAAAATTCGCGCTCGCAGCGCGTGCTCTGGCTGCTCGAGGAGCTCGACTGCGCATATGAGGTGGTCCGCTACGCCCGTGACCCTAAGACGATGCTGGCGCCGCCCGAGCTGGCCCGAGTCCATCCGCTCGGCAAGTCGCCGGTGATCGAGGATCAGGGACGGGTCATCGCCGAGACCGGCGCCATCGTGGAATATCTCGTCGACAAGGCGGAAGGGCGCCTCGGGCCGCCCGCCAACCGCGAGGCGGTGCTGCGCTACCGCCACTTCCTCCATTATGCCGAAGGCTCGATGATGCCGCCTCTGTTCGCGCTGCTGGTGGTGAACCGCCTCGGCCTGCTCGGCCGGCCCGCGCGGGCTCCGGTGATGCGGATGCTGGCGCATCATCTCGACTGGCTCGAGCAGGAGCTGTCGACTCGCGACTGGTTCGCCGGCGAGGAATTCAGCGCCGCCGACGTGATGATGAGCTTCCCGCTCGAGGCCGCCCGTTCGCGCGCCGGGCTGGGCGACGAGCGGCCGCACCTCATCGACTGGCTGGAACGGATCCACGCCCGGCCGGCCTACGCCGCCGCGCTTCAGAAAGGCGGCCCCTACGCCTACGCCTAACGGCGGTCGCTGAGCGCCAGCTGCACCGCCAGCCCGCCCATCGCCGTGGCCGCGAGCCAGCGCGCGGCCCGGCCGACCCAGGCGATGCCGCGCAGCCGCGCCGCCGTGCCCGCGGCGGCCAGCGCGACGGCGATGTTGACCAGCGTCCCGGCGAAATCGAACCAGAGCCCGAGGCACAGGATCTGCAGCCCCGGCACCGCCGCCGATGGGTCGACGAACTGGGGCAGGAAGGCGAGGAAGAACAGCGCCACCTTCGGGTTCAGGACGTTCACCAGCACGGCCGATCGGAACAGCCTCAGCCCCGACAGCGCCGGCCGGGCCGCGCCTTCGGTTCCACGCTGCCCCCGCACCAGCGAGACGGCGAGCCAGAGCAGATAGGCGGCACCGATCCACTTGATCGCATTGAAGGCCGCTTGCGAGGAAGCGAGGATCGCCGACAGGCCCAGCACCGCGGCGACGATGTGGAAGAGCGTGCCGCCGCCGATGCCGAGCGCCGCGACGATGCCGTCGCGCCGGCCCCCGCGCGCCGCGCTGGCGATCACGAAGGTCATGTCGGCGCCCGGAACGATGTTCAGCGCGAGCCCGGCGAGGACGAAGCCGAGGAAGATCGGCCAGTCCGGCAGCAATTCGATTCCGCCAAGCTCCAGCATCAGGTCTCGGCCGGCGGCGGCGGCCGGTGCGACGGCGCGTGCGGGGGCTCGATGTCGGCCGGCTCCATCGGGTCAAGTTGGCCTTCCCACTTCGCCACCACCGAGCTGGCGACGGCATTACCCACCACGTTGGTCGCCGAGCGTCCCATGTCGAGGAAATGGTCGATCGCCAGCACGAGCAGGATGCCGGCTTCGGGGATGTTGAACTGGGAGAGCGTCGCGGTGATCACCACCAGGCTCGCGCGCGGCACGCCGGCAATGCCCTTGGACGTGACCATCAAGGTCAGGAGCATCGCGATCTCCTGGCCGATCGAGAGATCGATGCCATAGGCCTGGGCGATGAAGATCGACGCGAAGGTCATGTACATCATCGAGCCGTCGAGGTTGAACGAATAGCCGAGCGGCAGCACGAAGCTGGCGATGCGCGGCGGCACGCCGAACCGGTCGAGCGCCTCCAGCGTTCGAGGGAACGCCGCCTCGGACGAAGCGGTCGAGAAAGCGAGCACGATCGGGTCGCGGATGTAGCGCACCAGCTCCCGCGTCCGCGGGCCGACGATGACGAAGCAGATGCCGATCAGCAGCAGCCACAGGATCGCGAGTCCCAGATAGAAGCTGCCCATGAAATAGCCGTAAGTGCCGAGGATCGCGGGGCCGCGCTCGGCGATGGTCGCGGTGACTGCCGCGAAGACGGCGACGGGGGCGAAGCGCATCACGTAATCGGTGACCTGGAGCATCACCTTGACCAACCCCTCCAGCGCCCGCACCAGCGGCCGCGCCGGCTCGCCCACCGCGGTGATGGCGATCCCGAGGAACAGCGAGAAGACGACGATCTGGAGGATGTCGTTGCCGGCCATGGCGCTGACCATCGACTCGGGGAAGATGTGCGCCACGAACTGGGCGAAGTCGAAGGCGGAGCGGTCGACGCCGCTCGAGGCGTTCTCCGGCGGCAGCGGCAGGCCGAGGGCGGTCCCGGGCCGCAGCAGGTTCACCAGGATCAGGCCCAGCGTCAGCGACACGAGGCTGGCGCAGATGAACCAGCCGAGCGCCTTCGCGCCGACCCGGCCCAGCGCCGCGGTGTCGCCCATGTGCGCGATGCCGACGACGAGGGTCGAAAGCACCAGCGGGGCGATGATCATCTTGATCAGGTGGAGGAAGATGGTCGTCAGGATCGAGATGTAATGGGCGATCGTCTCCAGCCGCTCCGCCCCAGCGGGCGTGCCGTCGCTGAAGGTCGCATTCAGGATCCAGCCGACGACGATGCCGAGGACGAGGCCGCCCAGTATGAAATAGGTCAGGCGCTTGGCCATGTCGGCTTCCCCGTCTGTTTCTTGAGGTGGAAGCCGATCGGAACGTCCCGGTCAAGCGGCGCGGCTGCTGAGGTCAAGCCGGCGTCTTCAGATGAAGGCGACGAAATCGGCGGGCGTGAGGTAGCGGTTCGGCGTCACCATCGCGAACAGCACCTGCGCGGCAGCGCCCGTGCCGTCCGGATCGTAG
>DASZEO010000329.1:0-5596 GCA_035940755.1 Allosphingosinicella sp.
GATGCGCCGGATCGTTCATGTCCAGATAGCGCCCGCCATTGGTCCAGGAGAGGTAGGTCATCATCCCCCCGGACCATTCCCAGAAGTTGGTGAGGTAGAGCACCGCCTTCATGCCGCGGCGGCCGAGCTCGGCGAGGGTGAAATCGAGGCCCTGGAGCAGCGTCTCGTTATAGGCCCCGGTGCGGCCGCGGAACGTCGCCTCGCCGATCGAGCCGCGCAGAGGGGAGGCGTCGGAAGAGGCCAGCAGCCGGACGTTGCCGACGCCGAGCGCTGCAAGCCGGTCGAGCTCGCGCTTCAGCCGGTCCCGGTCACCGAACGGCGCGTCGGCGCCGAGATAGGCGGCATACCACATGTTGGCGCCGGCAAAGCGGTAGCGGCGGCCGTCGAGGCGGAGCGCCGCGCCGTCGCGGGTCACCAAACCGCTCGCGGCTGCCTGCTGCGGCAGCCTGACGGCGGCGCACCCCGTCGCCAGCGCCGCCGCGCCCGTAATAGCCGCGCGGCGCGTCAGCACGGGCGCCTCATAGCGCCGCCCGGAAGGGGCTGAAGTCGGTGCCCTCGTCATAGACGCCGATTCCTTCGCGGCGCTTGAGGAAGCCCACCACCGCATAGGTGACCGGGGTCAGCAGCGCCTCCCACGCGACCTTCAGCGCCCACTGCGTCAGAAGCACGACCAGCAGAGTCGAGCCGTCCCACACGCCGTAAAAGGCGAGTGGGTAGAAGATCAGGCTGTCCACCCCCTGCCCGACGACCGTGGAGCCGATCGTGCGCATCCACAAATGGCGGCCGCGGGTCCACACCTTCATCCGCGCCAGCACGTAGGAATTGACGAACTCGCCCGCCCAGAAGGCGACGATCGAGGCCAGCACGATCCGCGGCACCTGGCCGAACACTTGCTCGTAGGCGGCCTGCCCCTTCCAGGTCGCCGCCGGCGGCAGCTCAACCACCACGAACGCCATGAACGCCATGAACAGCAGCGCGGCGAAGCCCGCCCAGATGCAGCGGCGGGCGCGGCCATAGCCGTAAACCTCGGTGAGGACGTCGCCGATCACGTAGGAGATGGGGAAGAACAGAATGCCGGCGCCGAACGGCCACGCGCCGATCCCCGGCAGGTGCACGACGGCCACCTTGCCCGCGCCCAAGACGTTGGAGAGCAGCAGGATGGTGACGAACGCCGCCATCACGAAGTCGAAATAGCGCAGCCGCTCGCCCTCCAGCGCCCGCGCCTCCACCGCTTTCACCTGCCCCGCATCCATGCCCGGAGTGACTAGCGCGGTTCCGATGTTCATGAAACCGCGCTAGAGCGTGGGGCCGGCGCCCGTAGCTCAGTTGGACAGAGCACGAGCCTTCTAAGCTTGGGGTCGCAGGTTCGAATCCTGCCGGGCGCGCCAGTTTTCCGAAACAACCGTCAGGCGGGCCGGCTCCTTCCTACAGGCTTGCCACTCGTAATCCGCTGCCCAGGCTGCATGCCGCGCTACTTTTGCGCAGGTCCGCGCAACTGCCGTCGTGTGATCACCTCGATTTCATCGTCGGCCGTTTCGGCGGAGAACACCACCCGATCGCCTCTCCTGCTGCAGTCATAGATCATTACGAAACGCAGGCTTTCTCCTCTGCCGATCGGCTCCTCGATGCGGCGCTGAGCAACCCCCATGTGCCGATCTCCCTGGTGGAAGGTCGCAATCAGCGTAAACTGTTCCAGAGCTCCGGGCCCGGGATTGGTCAGAAGCCCGTCGATCTCGCAAGCATCGCCGCTGTCCGGGGAGAGGTTGTAATGCTCGACGATGATGCGCTGCCTCGGCCCGCTTCGGCTGCTCGGATCATGGCTCGATGATCCGCATGCGGCGGCGAAGCAAAGGGCGAGTAGGGCGAGGACGGTGCGGAGGCTCATCGCGCGGCCTTAACCGCTGCAGGTCCTTTACGCCATGGACGAGGCCAAGGCAGCCGGGGTCGCTGCCCCGCCGCTTGCCGCAATGCGCATTTTGGCTCAGTCGCGGCGGCCCGCGACCGGTCGCCTCCCGATAAGGCTGACGAGTTTCCCGGCCATCTCCGGTTGCTCAATCAAGTAATTTGCGAGCGGCTCGAGCTTTTTTCTGCCGCCGTAGATCGTTACCGATTTTCGTCTGACGACAGCCTGGAGCGACCAATAGGCCTTCGCAAAGCGGATCCTGAGGGACGTGGCCGGATCGTTCCAGTCGAAGCTCCAATCCACCACCTCATCGTAAGCCGCAGGCCCGCGCACGGCGGGATGAAACTCCAGACCTGAAGGGGTTGCGGCGACTTCCGGGGCCGGGTCGATCAGCTTCCACAATCGGACCGCAGCGGCAATCAGAAACAGCAGGGCGAGTATCACGAACAGGCCCACGAAAGCCTCCCAGCCGATCGCACGCTCGAACGCTCTGATGATGCCTGGTTGTCGGCTCCACCTGGTCAGGAACAGGCTGTCGACATTCCAAAAGACGAGCATCGCGATGCAGGCGACGGACAGCCCCACCATGGCCAGCCCCTCGAGGGCGGTCCCCAGGCGGCTATTGCTGACCTCGACGCGCGATTGCGTGCGGATGACGGTCACTCCAGCTCGCCAAAGCATAGCTGAACGAGCTCACGCGAGAGAGCCAACGGGAACGAAGCGAGTTCCCGACTAGTGCCGATGCCCTGCCGGGCGCCGGCGCCGGTGAGGGCGCCGCCCCCGATCAGTAGACGATGAAGTCGGCGCTGGTCAGCGTCGGGTGGGCCGCTCCGTTGTTGATCGTCGCGAACAGCAGCGCGGCGACGCCGCCGGCGCCGTCGGCGTCGTAATAGAGCTTGCCGGAGACCTGGTCGTAGATGATCCGGTCGTTGGCCGTGTCGTCGGTCACCGGCGGAGGAGCCGCCGGATTGTAATTGTCGATGCGATGGAAGGCGCTGGTGGCGAGTGCGCCGGCCGGCAAGGCGCTGAAGACGGTCCTCGCCAGGTAGATCGTGTCGTCCGTGGGGTTGAAGTCGAGGATCTTGTCGACGTTCGTCGAAACATTCAGCCGGGTGTCGAAATAGAAGCGGTCGGCGCCGCCGGCGCCGCTCAGCTGGTCGTTGCCCCCGCCGCCGTAGATGAAGTTGGCCCCGGTCGTGCCTGTCAGCTTGTCGCCGAAGCCCGAGCCGATGATATTCTCCATGCTGGCCAGCGTGTCGCTGCCCGCGCCCACCGTGTTCTGCGCGACGGTGGTCGCCAGGTTGACGGTGACCGCCCCGGCCGCGCCGGCATAGGAGACGGTGTCGATGCCGCCGCCGCCGTTGATCTTGTCGTTGCCGGCGCCGCCGTTGATGACGTTGTTCCCGCCGTTGCCGGTCAGGGTGTCGTCCTTGGCCGAGCCGATCAGGTTGTCGATCGATCTCAGCAAGTCGCTGCCCGCGCCGACGGTGTTCTGAAGCCCCGTCAGGGTCAGGTTGACCGTGACGCCGACGGTCGCGCCCGCATAAGAGGCGGTGTCGGTGCCGGTGCCGCCGTCGAGGACGTCGTTGCCTAGGCCGCCGTTGAGCACGTCGTTGCCGCCCAGGCCGAGCAGCGCGTTGTTGCCGGAATTGCCGGTCAGGGTGTCGGCGAGCGCGGAGCCCGACAGGTTCTCGATGCTGGTCAGCGTGTCGGTGCCGGCGCCGACCGTATTCTGCGCCCCCGCGATGGCGAGGCTCACCGCGACGCCCTTGGCGGCGCCGAGATAGGAGGCGGTGTCGACGCCGTCGCCGCCGTTGATCGTGTCGTTGCCGATCCCGCCGTTAAAGACGTTGTTGCCGGCATTGCCGGTCAGCGTGTCGTTGAACTTGGACCCGATCAGATTCTCGATCGACTCGAGCGTGTCGGTGCCGGCGCCCACCGTGTTTTGTGCGGCGAGGTTGGCGAGGCTCACCGTCACGGCGGCCGCCGCATTGGCATAGGAGGCGGTGTCGGAGCCGGCGTCGCCCTTAAGCTTGTCGTTGCCGGCGCCGCCGATCAGGATGTCGTCCCCGTCGAAGCCGAGCAGGACGTCGTCGCCGGTGCTGCCGTTGATGACGTCGCCGAACTTGAAGATGCGCGCGATCAGGCCGTCGACGTCCTGGTTCCCGATGTAGGCCTGCGCTTCCTGGACCGTCACCGAGGCGCTGCTGATCTGCAGAACCTCAACTCCGGCTTTGAAGTAGGTGGCGCCGGTAATGGTCCCGGAATCGGGGAAAAACGCGTTGCTTCCGTAGGTGAACCCGGTGCCCGTAAACTTGATGTCGTAAACGACGCCGTTGACGTTGTAACGGACGTTGAACGAGGTGGACGTTCCCAAAGTCGAGGGCTGCGGCGACGTGAACTGCTTCGTCTCGTTAACCACGGCCTGCATGTCGAGACCGATTTTCTTCGTCGTCAGAACAGCCATGAGTTTCCCCCTCTTGTACTTTGAATTTACCAGCGAGCAGCCGTTACCAAGCCGCATCGAATCACAGTGAGCGCCTTAGGGTAGCGGAATAAAGTGCTGGTACAAACGGATTTTTTCCGCCCTTTAGATTCCGTCTAAAGGCGGCACACCGCTCATCGCAAAGGCTGATAAAGTGCCTGCCGCGGGGGGCCCGCTCAGCCGCCGATATGGGTCTGAGCGACCATGCAGTAGAGCATCGGGATCGACAGGATGAGGTTGGTGCGGGACGCCATCATCGCCACCGGGCCCGCTTTCGCCTTCGCCGCGTCGTCGGCGGGGACGAGTCCGAGCGCCTTCTTCTGGTTCGGCCAGATCACGAACCAGACGTTGGCGGCCATGATCAGGCCCAGCCACATGCCGAGGCCGATCGTCCGGTAGCCGGTGCTGAAGGTCAGCGCCCGGCCGCTGAATCCGGCCTGCTGGGTCTCGGCGACGAGCAGACCGAGGATCACCGTCGCCAGGGCCGACCAGCGGAACCAGAACAGGGCGGCAGGAGCGATGAAGCCGGTGACCCCGCGCTTCAATTCGGCCGGCTCGATCTTCGGCATGGTCGGGATCTGGACGAAGTTGAAATAGTAGAGCAGCCCGATCCAGAGCACGCCGGCGAAGACGTGGACGTAGCGCAGCCATTGCGCCCAGGGATAGGAGCCATCCGCGAGCTGGGCGCCGTGCAGCCCGAACATCGCCGCCACCAGCAGCACGACGCCGAAGATCAGCGCCCAATGGAAGTTGCCGAGTATCTTCGCCATGTCGCGCTCCCTGTTTCGCGGCTCACATGCCCCGCCGCTGCCGGCCCTATATCACAATCGCCCATCCTGAGTAGCCGTCGAGCGCGTCGAAAGCGCGGTCGAAGCGACGGCGGGGACAGTCACTTCCACGCGCCGCCGTGGCCGGCTTCCCGCCGCCGCGTCTGAAAGTGACTGTCACCATCTCCGCCGCCCCAGGGGACAGTCACTTTCACGCGCCGCCATGGGCCGCTTCTTGCCGCCGCGTCGGAAAGTGACTGTCCCATCTCCGCCGCCCGAAGGGACAGTCACTTTCACGCGCCGCCGCGGGCCGCTTTTCGCCGCCGCGTCTGAAAGTGACTGTCCCTAGAGTCGCCACATCACGCTCTGCTCGAGCGGCGTCCACAGGCCGGTCCGAACGCCGGCGGCGCGCAGCGCTCGGCCGGTCCATTCGTTGCAGGT
>DASZEO010000330.1:0-1697 GCA_035940755.1 Allosphingosinicella sp.
CGAGATCGGCTGGACGCTCATCGCCCGCGAATTCTGGGGCGGCGCGGCCAACCGGGAGATGAAGCGCCTGATGCTCCGCCACGCCTTCACGGGCGTCGACACCGTCATGTTCCGCGTCGGCGCCGAGAATGTGCGCTCGCGCCGGGCGATGGAGAAGATCGGCGGGCGCCTCACCGACCGGGAGGAAATGGCCAACGTGGGCGGACGCCAGGTGGCGCATGTCGTCTACACGATCGATCGGGCCGATTTCCTCGGCTCGCCGCTCGATATCGGGGATGAGCGCTGATGGCCTGGCTGTGGCTCATTGTCGGCGGCGTTTTCGAGGTCGGCTTCACCACTTCGCTGCGGTTCGTCGAGGGCTTTCGCAACCTTCCCTGGACCGCCGCCTTTCTCGCCTCGGTGACGGTCAGCATGGGGCTTTTGGAATATGCCGCCCGGACCATCCCGATGGGCACCGCTTACGCCGTGTGGGGCGGGATCGGTGCGATCGGGACGGTCGCGGTCGGGATGATGTGGTTCGGGGAGTCCGCGACGACGCTGCGCATGCTGCTCATCCTCGGCATCGTCGGCTGCATCGCCGGGCTGAGGTTGACGGCATGAGCATAGACGAGGGCCTTCACGCCTGGGTCCAGGAGGCGCTGGAGCCGCTCGGGTCAGTCACCATGCGCAAGATGATGGGCGGCGCGACGCTCTACCTGGACGGCATCGTGTTCGCGATCATGGACGAAGGCGAGCTGTGGCTGAAGGCCGACGCCGAGACCGACGCGGTGTGGGACGCGCAAGGCTGCGAGCGCTTTTCGGTCACCTTCAAGGACGGCCGCGCCGACACGATGAACTACCGGCGGGCGCCCACGGACGTGTACGACGATCCCGAAGCGATGCAGCGCTGGGCGCGCCTTGCGGTTCAGGCCGGGCTTCGCGGCGCGGCGAAGCGTAAGCCGAAGCGCAAGGCCTAGCGGGCGACGGGCCGCAGGTGGGGCGCCACCTCGTCGCTCTCCTCGATCGACGGCAGCAGCCGCGGCGCCACTCGGGCGTGCGACGCCTGCTCATAGGCATAGCCGAGCGCGAGGATCAGGGCGTCCGACCATTTCGGGCCGATGAAGCTGAGGCCGACGGGAAGCCCGCGCACCTGTCCCATCGGGACGGTCAGGTGGGGATAGCCGGCCACCGCCGCCAGGCTGCCGGCGCCCGCGCCCGGATATTGGTCGCCATGGACGCTGTCGATCAGCCAGGCGGGCGGCATGGTCGGGCCGACCAGCGCGACCAGGCTGTGCCGGCGTAGCAGGCGGTCGATGCCTTGCGCCCCGGCGAGGCGAAGGCTGGTCTCGCGGGCCCGGCGATACTCGGCGTCGAGCCCCGTCGTCGCCTCGGCCTGCTCGAACAGATCCTGGCCGAACAGCGGCATCTCGGCGTCGGCGTGCTCGCGGTTGAAGGCGATGATGTCGGCCAGCGTGCGCGTCCTGACCGTCGCCGGCGTGGTGGCGAGATAGGCGTTGAGGTCGTGCTTGAACTCGCTCATCAGCACCGGCAGCTCGTTGCGGCCGATCTCCTCCCGGCCCTCGAACTCGGCGATGTCGACCAGCACCGCGCCCTGCGCGCGAAGCGTCGCCAGCGCCGCCTCGAAGGCTTCGTTGGTGCCGAAGCCGGTGGCGAAGCGCATCACCCCGATGCGCGCGCCGCGCAGCGCGTCCGGCGAG
>DASZEO010000331.1:0-7309 GCA_035940755.1 Allosphingosinicella sp.
AGCACGACCGGCAGCACGAAGCGCGCGAAGATGACGACGAACGCCATGTCCTTGGAGCGGATGCCGGCCTGCATCAGCCGCCGCTGGGCCTTCACCACCTGCTCGTCCTGAAGCATCTTCAGCGAGGAGAGGACGCCGCGGACCTTGTCCGCCATCTCGTTGCGGTTGGTGATGTTCCGGCGCCGCTTCGAGGTCGAGGCGACGATGCCCGCCTTGAGCTGCTCGCGCCGCTCGTTGAGCGCCTTGACCCGCTTCGTCATCGGGTCGCGCACCGTGGTGGCGGCGTAGATGGCGAGCATCACCGCGAAGGCGGCGACGGCCGACAGCGCCGTCGCCACCATGACGACGTCGATGCCCATGATCGTCGGTCCGCTCGCGGGTGCCATGGCGGTCAGATGCTCCTGCTCAAATCTCGAAATTGACCATGCGGGACATGATGAAGGCGCCCAGCGACATCCACACGAGGCCGATGCCGCCGGCGATCATGAGCCGCTGGTCCACGAAGAAGTTCTGCATGTACTTGCCGTTGATGAACCAGATCAGCGCGAACACGATGAACGGCAGCGCGCCGACGATCCATGCCGAGGCCTTCGATTCCGACGACATGGCGCGGATCTTGAGCTTCATCGCCGAGCGCTTGCGAAGCACGTCGGAAAGGTTCGACAGCGTCTCGGCAAGGTTGCCGCCGGTCTCGCGCTGGATGGCGAGCGAGATGACGAAGAACTGGAATTCGGGTGTGCCGAGCCGGTCCGACGTCTCCTGAAGGGCGGCCTCCATCGTCCGGCCGATCTTCATCTTGTCGGAGACGTTGCGGAACTCGGTCGCGACCGGCTCCTGGATCTCGTTGGCGACGACGCCGACCGTCTCCGAGATCGGTAGGCCCGAGCGAAGGCCGCGGACCATGAGGTCGATCGCGTCCGGGAACTTGGCGGTGAACTTGTTGACGCGCCGCTGGATCATCTTGCCGACGACGAAGTGGGGAACGCCGAGGCCGACCAGCAGCGCAATGAAGACCGCCAGGAGGAAGGGCAGACCGCGAAGCCACAGCACGAACATCGTCACCGCGATCAAGCCGACCGACGCGAGCAGATATTGCGGAAGGGTCCAGGTGCGACCGGTCTGCTCCAGCCGCCGCCGAAGCAGCGCCGGGTTCGGAATGAACCGCTGAGCGAAGCCCTCGACCCGGGTCGCGTTGCGGTTGGCGAAGATACGCTTCATCTGCGCCTGGGCGGCGATTTCCGACGAGCGGCTGTGGCGCTCGCGAACGCTCTCCAGCCGCTTCGCCTGGAGCTTGCCTACCGACGGTCCGGCGAAGGCGAACGCCACCAGCAGCAGCGAGGCCATCATTCCGCCCGCCATCAGCATCATCGGAAAACCGGACATTACGCCTCCTCGTCCCGCGGCAGCAGCACGCCGCCGTCAGGCAGCCTTCGCCGTCGCCACCTTCGGCTTCTTCGCAACCAGCGACTTGAAGCTGCCGAGCTTGCCGAGCAGCGAGCTGCTGGCGGGCTTGTCTTCGGTATCGTCTTCGGAAGCGGCCTGCACGATCGTCAGGGTCATCAGCTGGCTGAGCGGCTGCGACAGCTTCGAGGACTTGGTCGCCTTGGCGAGGGGCTGGCCGAGCTTGGCGGCCTGCATTGCCGATTTGGAGTCGAACGGCAGCAGCACGTCGACCTTGCGCTCGATCGAATGCTCGAAGTCCTTGCGGCTGACCTCCTGCACGCTCGGCAGCACCTTGTTGGCGACGACGATGACCCGCGACTGGCCGGCATTCGCCTTGAGCCAGGAAAGGACCCGGATCGCGTCGCGCGTTGCCGCCAGCGTGAAATCGACGACCACGACGATCACGTTCACGTCGGTGACGAGGTGCGGGAACTGGACCAGCATGTTGCGCGGGAGGTCGATCACCGTGCCCTCGAAGGCATGGCGGATCTCTTCCTGCAGCTGGAAGAAGGCGGAACCGTCGCTGAGCACCCACTGGTTGAGCGGAGCCTCGGCCGAAAGTACGCACAGCTTGTCGTTGGCGCGGACCATGGCCCGCTCGATGAAGAGGCCGTCGATGCGGCTCGGATTCTCGATCGCGTCGGTAAGGCCGCGGCCCGGCTCGAGGTCGAGCGAGAGAGCGCCGGTGCCGAAATGCACGTCGAGGTCCAGCAGCGCCGTCGAGCGGCCGCCTTTGTCGCCCATCAGCCACGCCAGCGAAGACGCCACCGTGGAGGCCCCGACGCCGCCGCGCACGCCGAGGACGGCGGCGGTGACATTGGGCTTCTCGGTCGCATTCTCGCTGAGCCGCGGGCCCGAGATGGTCAGCTGCGCATTGGCGAAGGCGTCGCGCAGCTGGTCCGCGGTGAACGGCTTCAGCAGATAATCCTGGATGCCGCTGGCGACGAGGTCGCGGTAGAGGCGCACGTCGTTGACCTGGCCGGCGGCGATGACCACCGTGCCCGGCTCGCAGACTTCCGCGAGCGCGTTGATGTCGCTGAGCGGATCGCCCGATTCGCTGAGGTCGACGAACAGGATGCTCGGGCTCGCCGAGACCGACAGCGTCTGGACCGCGTTGCGAAGCCCGCCCTTGTTGACCTTTTCGGGCGACCAGCCGTGCTCGACCGCGACCGGGCGCAGCATGTCCGCCGTCGCGTCGTCGCAGACGAAAGCGGTGAAAGGATCGCGAAGAGCGGCCGCTCGAGCGGCGTGGAGAGGCGCGTTCATTGGCTCTGACCCGACGGTGAGGTGGAGGGGAGGCCCTGGCGGCCGGTCGGCTGGCGTTCACGATAGGTGCGAACGGCGCGGCTGGCGGTCGTGGCGCTGCCGCCGGTCGAGCCGTCCTGGCCGAGCACCAGATCCTCCGGGTTAGCGACCATGGCCGCCAGGTTGGAGTTGGTCGCGCAGCCGTAATTGGGCGAAGTGTTGCCCTCGTCGAACACCGGGGCGTGGCGCCAGGCGGGGCAGCCGGGGACGCTCGCCGTCGCGCGGCTCGCGATCACCCGGATCGTGCCGGGCGGGACGCTGCCGTTCAGGACCGGAGCGCCGTCGCTCAGGAGCAGGCCGTGCTGTCCGGCGACGCGCTCGACGTCGGCTCGGGCGCCGCTGCTGCCATAACCCTGTGCCTCGTCAACCGAGATGCGGTCGCCGTAGGCGGCGCCGATCGAGTTGAGCCACGCGTCGAGCCGACCGGCTTCGGAGGGCGCAAGTCGGTCACCCTCGGTGGCGAGGTCAATGACGAAATCAGTGCGCTGAACTACCGGCTGATGCACCGAATAGAGGCTCGGATTGTTGGCTGCCGTGAGGCCGCCCGTCGTCGGCGCGCACGCGCCGGCTCCGAGGCCGAGCGCGGCTACAGCGGCGAAAGTGAGGCTGCGGTACATGCTGATGCTGTCCTTTCGGGCTTGTGCCGTCATCTGAAGTCGAAACCGGGCTGGGCGGCCGTGGGAGTCTGATTCTGAGTCAGCGCCGCCGGACGGTGCGCGGGCACCGGCACGGGCGCAGCGCTGCCGACCTGGCCGATGCCGGGGGCGACAGTGCGCGGCTGAGCCGAAGCCGGCATCGGCCGCTGCTCGCCGGCATGGCTGGCATGCTCTTGGCCGAGCAGGATGCGCCGAGCGTCGTCGGCGTTCCTGAACCCGTCCGTCGGAAGCGCGATCTGCGAGGCCGAGACCGGCCGCACGAGATAGGGCGTTACGATGATCACCAGCTCCGTTTCGTTGCGGCGGAAGCTTCCCGAGCGGAACAGCGCACCGATGATCGGCAGGCTGCCAAGGAAGGGCGTCCGCTCCATCGAGTTGTTGCCGGTGTTGCGAAGCAGGCCGCCGATCATGAAGCTCTGGCCGGAGCCGAGCTCAACCGTGGTCTCGGCGCGGCGGGTCACCAGCGCCGGCACTTCGAAATTGTTGAGCCGGATGCTGCCTTCGCTCGAGAGCTCCGACACTTCCGGCCGGACCCGCATCGAGATGCGGCCGTCCTCGAGCACCACCGGCGAGAAGGCCAGGCCGACGCCATATTGCTTATACTCGATGGTGACGGCGCCGAGCGACTGCGACACCGGGATCGGAAACTCGCCGCCGGCCAGGAAGCTCGCCGTCTCGCCGGAGAGAGCCGTCAGGGTGGGCTCCGCAAGGATGGTGACGAGGCCGTTATTCTCGTTGAGATCGGCGGCGCCCAGCACGTTGAGGCCGAGCACGTCCAGAACGCGCAACACGCCGGTCGAGCCGGGGCCTTGTATCAAGTTCCCGGCATCGCTGACGAAATCGCGGCCCTGGGCGAAGAAGAAGCCCGTGCCGCCGGTGGGATCGGTCGCCTGAAGGTTGACGCCCACCTGACGGGTCAGCGAGCGGCTGACCTCGGCGATCGTCACCTTGAGCATGACCTGCTGGGGCGTGGCGGTGCGAAGCCGGCTGACCACCTGCGTGCCTTCGCCGACGAACGACTGGACCAGCCGCTCCGCCTCTTCGGCGTCGGTGGGCTGGGCGACGGTGCCGGTCAGCAGGACCATGCCGTTCAGCGGCGTCGCCTGGATGCGGGCCTCGGGCATGGCCAGGTTGAGCAGCTCGCCGACCGAGCCGAGATTCTGGCCGACGCGGACGTTGGTCGAATAAACGACCCTGCCGGCGCGGTCCGTTGCGTAGACGGTGGTGCTGCCCGGCGCCCGGCCGAAGATGTAGATCTGGGTGGGCGAGCGCACCTGGACGTCGGCGATCGACTCGTTGGCGACGAACAGGTCGGTCATGGTGCCGTTGAGGCGCACGAGCCGCCCGGTCCCCACCGACAAGGTGATGTCGTTGGCGGGCGCTTCGGCTCCCGCCGGCTGGGCCATGGCACGGCTCGGGGCCGTCGCCGCCAGGCCCACCGCCAGCGCGGCTGCCAAGGCGGTGCCGAGCGTGGACCGCCGCAATTTCATCTTCATCATTATCTTGCTCCCACCGGAACGAGCGTGACGTTATTGCCGCGAGCGACGCGGACTACGGGACCGATCGGCCGGCTCTCGCCGCCCGCGGAGGGCGCGGGTGCCGGAGCCGGCGCGGCAGCATTGTTGCTGCTCTCCTGCGGGGCCCGCCCGGGCACTCCGCTGCGCTGGAAACGGGACACGTCGGACCCGGTCGTATAGGTCGTGTTGGTGTCGATCGGCTGGTTCGCCACCGCGAGCAGCATCCGGCGCTCGGCGCGCGGATCGTCGGTCTGCGGAACCTCGACCTCGCCCGAGGCGATGGCCCGCTCGAGCTCGGCCGTATTGTCGGCGAGCGAGCGAAGCGACAGCGACAGCTGCCCGATCGTCTGAGCGACCGCGATCTTCTCGGCGATCTTGGGAGTCGCTTCGAAGGTGACGGTCGAGACGTTCTGCGCGACCTGGTTACCCTGCTCGTCGCGGGCCGTGATGCGCTGATCGACCGCGAGGACGCGGATGTTGCGGATGATCGTCTCGGAGACGCGCAGCGGCGAGCCGTCGCCGCCGCCGGCGACTTCCTGGGTAAGGACGAGGTCGACCCGGTCGCCCGGGAAGACGAAGCCGGCAACGCCGCTGGTCGCGGAAACCGCCACCGTCACGGCGCGCATGCCGGGGCCGAGGGCCGCGGCGAGGAAGCCGCGCTCGCCGGGGCGGATTACCGCGCCGCGAGTGACCGGCTGGCCGGCGCTGATCTCATTGCGGACGACGGTGCCGATCAGGCTGGAGGGATCGGAATTGGCGCGGCCGCGGATGTAGTAGGCATCCTGGACGAGGCCCTGCGGCCAGGGCTGGAAGCGGAAGGCTTCGGCGTCGATGATCGTGCCGACCGGCAGAGACCGGGTTGCGACCAGCACCTCCGGCCCCACCGGCACCACCGGAGCGGCGACCGCCTGGGGCGCAGCAGCGCCGGTGAACATGCTCTTCGCCATGAAAGCGGTGATGCCCGCGATGACGAGCGCGCCGATCAGCAGCGCGATTTTCTTGACGTCCATGGCGTGTGTCGCCTCCCCAAACTGGGACTGAGTGAAATTTCAGCCCCTACTCATCAGCCAAATTGGTAAAGAAAACGTTGGCCAATCAGCCACAATCCACCGAAAGCGATCGCTACGCCGTACGGAATCTCGAGCCGCTCGCCGCTTTGGGCCAGCTTCTTGCGGACCAGGAAGACGATGGTGAGCGCGCCGCCGGCCAGCGACATGATGACGAGCAGCGCCAGCACCGCCTGCCACGGCAGCCAGAGCGCCACCGCCGCCACCAGCTTGACGTCGCCCCCGCCCATCGCGCCGACGGCGAAGGCCAAAGCGAACAGGCTGAAGACCAGGCCGGCAATGCCGACCTGCAACGCCGCGTCGGGCCACAGAGCGAGCCCGGTCGACCACCAGAAGGGAAGGGCGAGCAGCGCGACCGCGGCATTAAGCGAATTGGGGATGGTGCGCGACCTTAGGTCGAACCAGCAGGCGGCGACGAGCATCAGCGCCAGCAGGACGAGCAGGATCCAGGAGATCGCGACAGCCATGGCCAAAGCACTAGACGGCCTTGCTTTCGAAACCGTAACCGGGGCCCATGGAGCTGGACGTTCAGGTGCGCCGAGCCTTCCCGCCCGACGCGGCGGTCACCGACTGGCGAGCCCCGGACGGCTGGGTGTGCCGCCGGATGGACTGGCCTCAGCCGCCGGGGCGGGGGGCGCGGGGGAGCCTGGTCTTCGCGGGCGGGCGCGGCGATTTTATTGAAAAATATCTCGAGGCCCACCACCACTGGCACCAGCGCGGCTGGAACGTCACGGCGTTCGACTGGCGCGGGCAGGGCGCCTCGCGCGGCACTATCGTCGGCGGCAATTACCGCAGCTTCGATCCCCTCGTTGACGACATGGAGGCGCTGCTGGGAGAGTGGAGCGCCGCCTCGCCGGGACCGCACGTGGCGGTCGGGCACTCGATGGGCGGGCACCTCCTGCTGCGCACGCTGATCGACAAGAAGCCGAGGCTCGACGCTGCGGTGCTGGTCGCGCCGATGATCCGGGTGAACAGCGCGCCGCTCTCGCCCGCCGTGGCGCCGTTCGTCGCCGAATTCATGTGCCTGATCGGCGCGCGCGACCGCCCGGTCTGGAAGTCGCCGCCCAAGGGCCGCTCGCCGGCGGCGCGGCGCCAATATTTCCTCACCGGCTCGCCGGAGCGATATGCCGACGAATTGTGGTGGTGGGAGAAGGAGCCCGGGTACAATATCGGCGTGCCCAGCTGGGGCTGGATGGCTGCCGCGTACCGCTCCGCCGCCGGCGCCTTCACGCCGACCAAGCTCGGCAAGGTGGACCTGCCGCTGCTCCTGCTCGCCACTGAGCGCGATCGGCTGGTCAGCCCCGACGCGATCCGGAGCACG
>DASZEO010000332.1:0-4017 GCA_035940755.1 Allosphingosinicella sp.
CGAGCTTGACCCGCTTTCCCGGCACCCACGCATTCCCTGCGCCGAGCTTCTGCACCATCTCGCTCTTTTCCATCCTGGTCTCCCTCGCTCCCGGTTTGCGCTGCACTGGCCCCGGCCGCGGTGCCGGGTCAAGCGCTAACATGGATGTCAGTACGTGCGGGATTGGCTTTCCCGGCGCGAGGTGGTTAGGCGCGCCGGCATGGACGCAGCCGAGGTCATCCACGAGAAGTTCCTGAGCCGGGTCGGCGAGGGCAAGCTGCCGCGCCGGACAGCCGATGTCCGGCCGGCGGATGTCGGGCTGGCGAAGGAAACCCTGGCCGAACTGTTCTACAGCCAGTGCACGAGCCGGCAGATGGACCGGCTTTCGCGCAAGCTTCAGGCGCGCGGCGAAGGCTTCTACACGATCGGCAGCTCGGGCCATGAGAACAATGCCGCCGTGGCGGAGGCGTTCAGGCTCAGCGACATGGCCTTCCTCCACTACCGGTCGAACGCCTTTCAAATCCACCGGTCGAAGAAGCTGCCGGGTCAGACGCCGCTCTGGGACATGCTGCTGAGCTTTGCCGCGTCGGCCGAGGATCCGATCTCCGGCGGCCGGCACAAGGTGATCGGCTCGAAGCCGCTCTTCATCCCGCCGCAGACCAGCACCATCGCCTCGCATCTGCCCAAGGCGGTCGGCGCCGCCTTCAGCCTCGGCATCGCCCGCACCCTCAGGCTCGAGGAAACGGAGGTGCCGCACGATTCGATCATCCTGTGCAGCTTCGGCGACGCCTCGGCCAACCACTCCACCGCCCAGGGCGCGATCAACTGCGCCGGCTGGGCGGCGTACCAGGGCACGCCGATGCCGATCGTCTTCCTGTGCGAGGATAACGGCATCGGCATCTCGACGCGGACGCCGCGCGGCTGGATCGAGGCGAACTTCAGCGGCCGGGCCGGGCTTCACTACATGCGCTGCAGCGGCCTCGACCTCGCCGACGCCTATCGGGGGGCCTGCCAGGCGGCGCGGCACGCGCGCACCAGGCGCCAGCCGGTGTTCCTCCACATGGACTGCATCCGCCTCTACGGCCATGCCGGCTCGGACGTCCAGGCGACCTACCTCACCAAGGCCCAGATCGAGGAGGACGAGGCGCGCGACCCGCTGCTCTACAGCGCCGCCTTGCTCGTCGAGGAGGGCATCGCCTCGACCGGCGACGTCCTCGACATCTACAACGAGGCCGAGGCGACGCTGGCGCGGATGGCCGAGGAGGCGATCACCCGGCCCAAGCTCAGGACGAGCGCCGAAGTCATGGCCAGCATCGTGCCCCCCCGCCGCGGCCCGTGCCGCGCGAACAGCCCGGCGCCGGAGCAGCGCGAGGCGCTGTTCGCCCGCGACCGCGCCTTCATGGAAAAGCCGCAGCACATGGCCCGGCTGCTGAGCTGGGCGCTGGCCGACCTGCTGCTCGCCCACCGCGAAATCATCGTCGCGGGGGAGGATGTCGGGCGCAAGGGCGGGGTCTACAACGTCACCGCCAAGCTCCACGAGCGGTTCGGATCGGCGCGGGTGATCGATACGCTGCTCGACGAGCAGAGCATCCTCGGTCTCGGCATCGGCGCAGCCCATGTCGGGCTGCTCGCCATCACCGAGATCCAGTTCCTCGCCTACGTCCACAACGCCGAGGACCAGCTGCGCGGCGAGGCGGCGACTTTGAGCTTCTTCTCCTGCGGCCAGTACACCAACCCGATGATCGTGCGCATCGCCGGCCTCGGCTATCAGAAGGGCTTCGGCGGGCACTTCCACAACGACAACAGCCTCGCCGTCTTCCGCGACATTCCCGGCCTCATCCTCGCCTGCCCGAGCAACGGCGCCGACGCGGTCGAGATGCTCCGCGAGTGCGCGCGCCTCGCGCTCGAGGAGCAGCGCGTCATCGTCTTCGTCGAGCCGATCGCCCTCTACATGACCCGCGACCTGCACGAGGAAGGCGACGCGCTGTGGACCTCGACCTACGCCGCCCCGGGCGAGGCGAAGCCGATCCGGCTCGGCGAACCGGGCGTCCATGGCGACGGTACGGATCTTGCCATCGTCAGCTACGCCAACGGCTACTTCCTCTCGCGGCAGGCGGAGAAGATCCTGCGCGAGCAGCACGGCATCAACCTGCGAGTCATCGACCTGCGCTGGCTGGCGCCGCTGAACGAAGACGGCCTGCTCGACGCGGTCGCCGGCTGCGGCCGGGTGCTGATCGTCGACGAATGCCGCCGCACCGGCTCGCAGAGCGAGGCCCTGATGGCGCTGTTCGCGGAGCGCGCGCCCGACATGGACTGCCGCCGCATCGCCGCCGAAGACAGCTTCATCCCGCTCGCCCGAGCGGCGACCCTCACCCTTCCGAGCCGCGATTCGATCGTCGCGGCGGCGCTGGAGCTGGTCCGTGGCTGACCGGCTGACGGCGCTCGTCGTCTGCCCCGGGCGCGGCACGTACGGCAAGGCGGAGCTCGGCTATCTGAAGCGATTCCACGCCGACAAAGGGGAGCTGATCGCCGGCTTCGACCGGGTCCGCGCCGAGCGGGAACAGCCGACCGTCTCCGAGCTCGACGGGGCCGAGCGCTTCAGCGTGCCGCTGCACACCCGAGGCGACATCGCCTCGCCGCTCATCTTCGCCGCTTCCTATGCCGATTTCCTGTCGATCGACCGGGCCGGCTTCGAGCTCGTCGCCGTCACCGGCAATTCGATGGGGTGGTACACGACCCTCCCGTGCGGCGGGGCGGTCAGCGCGGAGAACGGCTTTAGGATCATCGACGCGATGGGGCAGCACAGCCAGGCGGGGGAGCCGGGCGGCCAGATGCTGCTCAGCCTCGTCGACGAGGAGTGGCGCGAAATCCGCGGGCTGCGCGAGCAGCTCCTCGCGCTCGCCGCCGACATCAACGCGCGGCCGCAGGCGAAGCTCTACGTCTCGATCGAATTGGGCGGAATGATCGTCTTCGCCGGCGACGAGGCGGGGCTCGCGGCGCTGCTGGCCGAGGCGCCGCCGACGCCCGGGCGCGAGCCGATGCGCCTCGTCAACCACGGGCCTTTCCACACGCCGATGATGCGAGGCTCTTCGGAGCGCGCCATGGCGAGCCTTCCCGCCGAGTGGTTCTCCGGGCCGAACCTGCCGATGATCGACGGGCGCGGCCATATCTGGCGGCGCTTCGCCACGGATCCGCAAGCGCTGCGGCACTACACCTTCGTCACCCAGATCCTCGAAACCTACGATTTCACCCGCGCCATGCAGGTGGCGGTGCGCGAGCACGCGCCGGACCGGATCATCCTGCTCGGCCCCGGCGACACGCTCGGCGGCGCCATCGCCCAGGCGCTGATCGCCACCGAGTGGCGGGGGATGAAGTCGAAGAGCGACTTCCAGGACAGGCAGCGCTCGTCCGACCCGGTGCTGCTGTCGATGGGACGCGAGGAGCAGCGAACGGCAGTAGCGGGGTAGCGGTTGTAACGGTTGACACAATTTTCCGGACGCCGCGGCATTTTCCGGCAACGCCGCCGCGCGAAAGGCGGCTCGACGCGAGCTTCGGCTCGCCGCCCTACCGGAGGAACCGATGGACGACCGCTTCGCCTGGCCGCGCAAGACTCGCGAGCTCCACAACCACCACATGGATTCCACCGTCTGGAACGACTTCAAGTTCCGCGACGACGACGTCATCGTCGGCACATACGCCAAGTCGGGCACCACCTGGACGCAGCAGGTCGTCGGCCAGCTGATCTTCGGCGGCGCCGAGGATGTGCCGATCCACGAAATCTCGCCCTGGCTCGACATGCGGGTGATGCCGCCCGACACGAAGGACAAGCTGGAGGCGCAAAAGCACCGGCGGGTCATCAAGACCCACCTGCCGCTCGACGCCCTCACCTTTTCGCGCGAGGCCAAGTACATCTACGTCGCCCGCGACGGCCGCGACGTGCTGTGGAGCCTCTACAATCATCACGCCAACGGCAACGCGCTATTCTACAAGCTGCTGAACGAAACTCCGGGCCGCGTCGGCCCGCCGCTGGACCGGCCC
>DASZEO010000333.1:0-1506 GCA_035940755.1 Allosphingosinicella sp.
CGCCGTCTCGGTGACCTCGATCTGCAGCCGGGCGGGATCGAGCCCATGGCGCTCGGCGATCTGTAGAATCCGGGCGGCGGAGCTGGCGGAGCAGAGCTCGACGGCGCTGAGATTGAAGGAAAGCTGGACGCTCTCCGGCCATGAGGCCGCTTCGGCCGCGGCGCGCGCGAGCACGGTGCCGCCGATATCCTCGACGACGTTGATCTGCTCGGTGATCGGGATGAACTCGGCCGGCCCGACGACGCCGAGCTCGGGATGGGTCCAGCGCGCCAGCGCCTCGAACGCGCGAAGGGTGCCGCTCTCGAGGTCAAAGATCGGCTGGTAGGCGACGCCGATCTGGTCGTGTACCGAAGGCTCCCGCAGCGCGCGCTCGATCGCTGAGCGGCGGTCGGTCGCCTGCTGAAGCTCAGGCGTGAAGACGGCGACGCAGCCGCGGCCGATCTGCTTGCCACGGTACAAGGCCGCGTCGGCGCGGACCAGCGCTGCGGTGACGTCGCAGCCGCCGGGCCTGAGGACGATGAGGCCGCAGCAGGCGGAGATGCGGAATTCGCGGCCCGCGATGCGGTACGGCTCGCCGAGGCTTCGGCAGACCCGCTCGGCCGATTTTGCCGCGGCCGAGGCCGAGGCCGGCGGAAGGATCAGCGCGAATTCGTCGCCGCCGATCCGCGCCACGAGCGCGCCGGCGCCGGCCTGGCGCTTCAGCCGGGCGCTGACTTCGACGAGCACGGAATCGCCGGCGGCATGGCCGAAAGTGTCGTTGATCGGCTTGAAGCCGTCGAGATCGATGAGCGCGAGCGCGAAATCCGACCCGCCGGGGTCCGCCAGCCGCGCCTCGAGGGCGACCAGGAAGGCGCGGCGGTTGGCGAGGCCGGTCAGCGGGTCGCTGTGGGCGACCTGGTTGGCGCGGGCTTTCTCACGCAGGGCGACCTGCTCGGCGCGCTGCGCCCGTTCGCGCTCGGTCTCGATGTCCGAGCGCGAGCGCACCAGCTGCACGAAGCCGAGATTTTGGAGGTTCACGAGCCGAAGGACGAGGAGCGTGATCAGGGCAAGGCTGATGCCGACGCCGAGATGGGCCGGCTTCGGGGACAGCATCAGGGCAGCGGAGAAAGGCAGCGCGAACAGCAGCAGCGGTAGCCGTGCCGCCGCGGGGAAGCTGCTGAGACCGTAGGCGCAGCCGATCGCCGCGAGCGAGGCGAACAGGATGACGAGCTCCTGCTGCTGCGGCGCGCCCTTGACGAGGAGCATGGTGGCCCAGAAGCCGGCGGCGAGGCTGAAGGCGCCGGCCAGGAACAGCGTCTTCCTGAGCTCGCCCAGGATCCGCTCGGGCGGCAGCTCGCGCTTGCGGGTGCGCACCCAGTGGACGAGGCGGACCAGGATCAGGGCGATCAGCAGGTTGGCGGGGTGGAGGAGAGTCATCATCGTCGGGCCGCTGGTCAGAGCCAGGCCGACGAAATTGGCGAGCGCGATCAGGTAGAGCAAAGGGATCTGCCGCTGCAGCGCCCGGTA
>DASZEO010000334.1:0-1965 GCA_035940755.1 Allosphingosinicella sp.
CCGCGTGACCCGGATCGACATGGACCGGAACGTGGCCATGGTGCTGGATTCGGTGCGGCCGGACGTCGTGTTCAACGCGCTTCACGGCACGCCCGGCGAGGACGGGACGGTGCAGGGGCTGATGGACCTGATGGGGATCAGGTACACCCACAGCGGCCTCGAAACCTCGGTGGTCGCCATCGACAAGGAGCTGACCAAGAAGGTGCTGGTGCCGCACGGCATCCGCATGCCGGAGGGCAAGGTCGTCGACAGCGAGAGCCTGTTCGCCGGCGACCCGATGCCGCGGCCGTATGTGCTGAAGCCGGTCAACGAAGGCTCGTCGGTCGGGGTCGCCATCATCCGCGACGGCGGCAATCATGGCGACCCCATCACCCGCGAATCGAAGGGGCCGTGGCAGCAGTTCGAGCGGCTGCTGGCCGAACCGTTCGTGCGCGGCCGCGAGCTGACCGTCGCCGTGCTCGACGACGAGGCGCTGGCGGTCACCGAGCTGCTGCCGAAATCGGGCTTCTACGATTATGACGCCAAATATACGGACGGCCTCACCGAGCATGTCTGCCCCGCCGACGTTCCCGCGGACGTGGCGGATTCGGCGCTGGACATGGCGCTGCAGGCTCACCGCATCCTCGGCTGCCGCGGCGCGTCGCGCTCCGACTTCCGCTGGGACGACGAGCGCGGAGTCGAAGGGCTCTACCTGCTCGAGGTCAACACCCAGCCGGGCATGACCCCGCTGAGCCTGGTGCCCGAGCAGGCGCGGGTGCGCGGCATCGATTATGCCCACCTGGTCGAACGGATCGTGGGGGCGGCGTTATGAGCGCGAAGATCGCGCGCGGCGCAGCGCCGCGTGGGCGGGCGAAGCCCCGAAGCTCGCGGGCGGTGAACACCCGGCGCGCCAAGAGCCCGGGGATGCTCGAGGAGTTCGGCCTCACCGCCGGCGTCGGCCGTCGCATCGGCGGCTGGATCGCCATGGGCATGGTGGTGGCGCTCGTCGTCGCGGCGATCTTCGCCTTCCGCCTTCCGCAGCTGATCGGCTTCGCGATGGGTGAAGGGGTCGGCAGCGCCGGCTTTACGATGCGCCGCGTGGAGATCAACGGCGCCAATCGCGTGTCGCGGCTCGACATCTACAACGTAGCCTTCGACCAGCCTTCGATGGCGATGCCGCTCGTGGACCTTCAGGCGACGCGCTCGCGCCTGCTTCGGTTCGGCTGGATCAAGGAAGCCCGAGTGCATCGGCGGCTGCCGGACACGCTGGTGGTCGACGTGGTCGAGCGGCGCCCGGCGGCGATCTGGCAGAATGGCGGGCGGCTCAGCTTGATCGATGGCGAGGGTGTGGTGCTCGAGCCGGTGCGGATCGAGGCGATGCCCGAGCTGCCGCTGGTGATCGGCCCGGCCGCCAACCGCCACCTCGCCACGCTCGACTCGCTGCTTCGAGCCGCGCCCCACCTTCGGCCGCAGGTGGCCGGCGCGGCCTGGGTCGGCGACCGCCGCTGGGACGTGCGCTTCCAGACCGGCGAGGTGCTGGCGCTGCCGGAAGGCGACGAGGCGGCGCAGCGCGCGCTTCTGAATTTCGCGCGGATGGACCAGCAGACCCAGCTGCTCGGCCGCGGCTTCGCGCGCTTCGACATGCGCATTCCGGGCCGCTTCATCGTACGCGTCTCGCGCGAGCCGGGGGCGAACGTTCCCGAGCTTGCGCCGCCCGACGCGGGGCCGCCGCCGGCCGACCTGGCCAGGACCATCTGAGTGCGCCGTACGGCTCCTGCACCGACACGCAATCTCGTCGCGGCGCTGGACGTCGGCTCGTCCAAGGTGTCGGCGATGATCGCCGAGCCCGAGGAGGAGGGGCGCCTCAGGATCCTCGGCACCGGCCAGCGCGAGAGCCGCGGAGTGAAGCGCGGCTACATCGCCGACATGGAGAAAAGCGAGCTCGCCATTCGCGAGGCGGTCGAGCAGGCCGAGCGGATTGCCGGG
>DASZEO010000335.1:0-3282 GCA_035940755.1 Allosphingosinicella sp.
GAGCTGCGCCACAACCGGGGAGGTCTGGTCTTCTACCTGCTCGTCTACACGCTGCTCATGCAGCCGGTCTGCGTGTGGGGCTACGCGGCCGAGATCATGGGGCTGACCAAGAGATGGGGTACGAAATGAAAGACGTCGCCAGCGCGCCGATCGCCGCCTTGCTGCTGATCCTGGCCGCCCCCGCCGCCGCGGAGGAGGCGCCTGCGCAACAAACGGCGCAGGAGCCCGCCGCCACCGGGCCCGCGCTTGGCACCGACCTCTTCTTCTCGACCGACGGCGACCATACCGACGTGCTTCGGATCGGCGCCGACTTCGACCTGCGCTATTCCGGGCCCGAAGACTATCTCGGCCTGCGCCTGGAAAAAGCCTGGTTCGATCCGCTGGGGCAGGGCGTTCGCGGGCGCGAGCGGGCTTACCTGCGCGCCGCGGACAGCTTCGCCGGCGGCGCCTGGAAATGGAGCCTACGGATCGGCACTGACGGCCATACCGTCCTGGGCGCGGCGGCCCTCCACAACGAAGCGGCGTTGCGGCAGGAATATTTCATCGAGCGCGAGATCGTCGAGACGCCGCAGGGGCTCGAGCGCGGCATCTATTATACCTTCGCCGGCGCGGCGATCGATCTCCCGGCCGACGAGCGCAACGTCTTCACGGTATTCGGGGGCGTTCAGCCGTTCACCGGCGACAATGTCCGCTTTCACCTGCGCGCCAACTTCGTCCACGTGGTGAAGCCGGAATGGGGGCTGAGCGCACAGCTGCGCACCCGCTACTTCGCCAATACCGAGCCCGGCGAGTTCGATTATTATTCGCCGCGCTGGTATGCGCAGCTGCTGCCGGTCGTTCAGGTCCGCCGGTTCGACCGTGGCTGGCGCTACCTCCTCGCCGCCGGCCTCGGCGTGCAGCGCGATTCACAGACGGGCTGGCGCCGCTCAAGCTACTTCAACGCTCAAGGGACGAGCCCGGAGCGCCGTGGATGGGCGGTTCAGGCGGCGCTGCTCTACAGCGAGACGCCGACCACCGCCGGCCTGTCTTACGATTATCTGCAGGTCACCGTCGGCCTGCGCCGCGGCTTTTGAGGGGAGGCACGGCCGCTAGAACAGGTCGCGCAATATCTCCTCGGCGTAGCGATCGCCGGAAAGGTCGCGGAACAGCTCGGAGGCCATTCCCGCGACGGTGACGGTAGCGGCCACGGCGGCGAGCGCCAGCGGCAGCACGCGCCGGGGCCGTTGCGGCCGCGCCTTGTCCTGATAGGGGGAGGAGAGGGTGTCCCGCGGGACTTCAAAGCCTTCAAGGCGTACGCTACGATACAACATGAGGTATCAACGAGCTCGGACGCAGCCTGTTCCTCCATTGGACGGGCGCACTGCCATACTTGCTTTGGCAAGTCGCCGACCCCATCTCCTGGTCATGGTCAGGTTTGCGGTCCGATCGGTTTGGCTGTGCGCCGTGCTCGTGGCGGCGCCCGTTGCCGCGTCGACGGCGCCTGCGTCTTCCGCGCCTGAGAACGATTTTCGCAGCCTCTGGACCGGCTGGAGCGACGCCAACGCAGCGTCGATGACGCTCGAGCGTCAGGCGGTGGAACGGGTCCGGCAGGATTATGTCACTGCGAACAGCGAGCGGCGCGGGGAGCTCCAGAATCAGGGCCGGGCGCTCGGCGAGCGGGTCGGCGAGATCGTTCGGCTCGGCGACTGCCAGGAAGGCGAGCGCGTCGCCCGCGAGGCCGGCGATTTCGCTTTGGTCCAGGCCGTGCGCGATTACTGCGCGACAGCCGCCGCTTCGGCGCAATGATCGGACAGCCGAGGCTGATCAGGCCTCGATCCGCTCGATATAGCCGCCGGCCCACAAGGTCTTGATCAGCTCCAGCGGCCCCTCGCAGGACAGGTCCGCCGCCCCAAATTCCTGACCTGACAAGGCGATATCGAGCGCGTCGCCGTCTTCCGCCTTGAAATTAAGGTCGCCACCGGGGCCCACCAGCACCAGCCGGCCCTCGTCGTCGGCGACGTTCCACGGAACGAAGCGGCGGCGGCGGAACCGGTCCTTCTCCGCCAGGCTCTGAGCGGCGGCGATGACTCCCGAGACGTTCGGCCGCCGGCCGCGCAGGAAATTGTCCGCCATCAGGTCGAAGGCGCTGTCCATGCTCGCTTTCTCCGCGATCAGCTGTGTGAGCCGGCCGAAGTGCTTGCGCGCAAGCTCGCGGTCGAACTCGCGGGCCGAAAAGCCCGGCGGCAGGGAGCGGCGGAAATCGGGCTCCCCGAGCGCCAGTTCGGAGATCGCCTCGAGCATCAGGTCCGCCCAGGTCTTGGTGATCAGCCCGACGGTGATGTGAAGCGACGGCTCCTCACCGACATTCTCGGCATCGTGCATCAGCCCGCGCGGGATGTAGACGCAGTCGCCGGCGCTCAGCGTGAAAGTCTCGGTGACCTCGCCCGGCTCGTGGCGGCTGAGCTCGAACTGCTCGCCACGATAGGGCGTTTCCACCGGCGCCCCGTAAAGCCGCCAGGCCTTGGCGCCGGAGATCTGCATCACGAACACGTCGTGATTGTCGTAATGCGGCGGGAAGCCCTGATTGCCCGACGGCGTCAGGTAGATGTTGGTCTGGACGTGGCAGGAGAAGACCTCCTCGAGCGAGCGGCAGAACTCGCCGAGGTTGAACAGCGAATCGTGGAGGTGCGGCAGGATGATCGTGGCGCCGCGCATATAATGTTCGGCCACCGCGACCGAGCTGACCCGGCCGCGGTCGTCGACATAGGAATCGCGCGAGATCCGGTTCTTGCGGTTGGTGAGGTCGATCATCCCCTCGCGCAGGTCCGCGCTGGCGATGAAATGGTCGAGCGTGGCGAGCGTCAGCAGGTCCGAATAGCGGTTCGGCTCGCCGCGCACGTTGATCAGCGCGCGCCGCTCATAGACCTCCGCCAGGAACGCCTCCTGCTTGACCGGGGCGATCAGGAAGCCGAGCGCGTCCTCTTCCCAGCGCGGCGACGCCGGCTCGGCGGCGACCGCCCGCAACTTGGATTTTCCCGCTGACGCAGCACCCATTTTCCCGCCTCCCGATCCGCTTGTTCTACCGGCGCGGCCGCGGCTCAGGAAGCTGGAATTTCGGGACGGAGTCTCAGCGCGGCGGGTCCGCGGGCGGGGGAAGCGGCTCGGCGTAGAGTTCCAGCGCCGCCTCGAGCACGCGCAGGGTCGCCGTCGATGGGGCGGAGAGCCGTTTCTGCTCGAGCGGCTCGCGGAAGGCGGCGAGCACGGCCCGGGCGGCGGCGGAAGCGGATCGGCGTAGAGCTCCAG
>DASZEO010000336.1:0-2345 GCA_035940755.1 Allosphingosinicella sp.
CGAAGCGTCCGCTCGTCCTCATCATAGGCGATTCGCGAGATCAGGGACGAAGACAGGGCCGCCGCTCGCATCGCGATCCTCCGCAGAGAGAATCGCCGATCAAAGAGGCGCGGAATCGGATGTTCCCGGCCAAGCGCCGAGCCGAATCGAATAGACGGTGGAACGAGTCGCGAACGGCCGCTCAGGCGACGACGTGGATCCCGGCCCAGACGGCGAGAGCGTAAGCCGGCGCGAGGACGGCGATCAGGCGCAATACCCTCGGGTCACACATGGCGTGCCTCCAACGGTGGCGATCATCTCATGCTTGTGGTTAACGATCCGTGAGCGAGAGGAGATTCGGCCGGTGAGCGCAAACGGCGCGGCGAAGCGGTTGGTGGAGGAGCTGCTGGGCCCACTTCACATGCATTTCCTGAGCGCCCGCGCCGCCTATCGCGATTATCTCGATAATGGCCGCGGCTTTCGTTTCGCGAGCAGCCTGCGCCGGATCAACGGCTGCGCGCGCGAGCTGCTGCTGAACAAACGTCATCTGCTACCCGAGGAGCACCAGGCGTCGGCGGTGGCGCTGATCGGCCATTATGACGCCTGGATGGCGCTTTGGGACGAGCATGCCGAGCGGCTCCGACCGGCGCCGGACGATCCGTTCGTCTTCGAGAACCGGCACACCTATCCGCGCGACGCCGAGCAGCGGCTCGAGGCGCTTTACGAAGGGCTTGGCGCGGGTCGGAGCGCCTGAGCGGGTCTACGCACCGTCAGACCAGAGCCGCGACCGCCTCCAGCACCGCCGCTTCCATCGGCTGCTGGCCGCGGGCGAGCAGCACCGGCGCCGCCGCCTTGGCTCGGCCGATCAGCCCCTCGTCGCCATAGAGACGCTGCAGCGACGCGGCGAAGGGCTTGGGCTGAATGCCGGCCATCGCGACGTGCCCGCCAAGGCCGTGGCGGGCGAGCGCGCGGCCGTAGGCATATTTCTCGATGTCCAGATAAGCGATCACGTGTGCGAGGCCGGCGGCCATCCCCGCGCAGACGAAGCCGTGGCCCCCGTGCGACACCAGCAGCCGCGAGCGCCGCGCGATCAGCGCGAAAGGCAGCGGCTCCGGCTCGAACGCAAGGCCCAGCCCCTCCACCGCCGAGCGCACCGCCGCCGGCGCGCGGGGAACATGGACCCGCACCGGCAGCTTCGACTCGGCAAGGCCCCGCCAGAAGGGCGCGTCGGCAGTCATGGTCTCGGGCGCGTAGACGAACACTTCCTCGCCCCGGCCCGCCTCGGCGTCGAAGCAGGCCGGCACCGGCAGCGCGAGCGGCTCCCGGCGATGCTCGGAATAAGGGTCGAGCTCGGCGAAAGTCTCGGTGACGACGCGGTCGGCGGCGAACAGCTGCGGAAGCGCCGCAAGACCCTCCCCGCCCGCCGCGGCCGCCAGCCCCGCATTGACCGCGGCCAGGGTCAGCGCCTCGTCGATGAGCGGCGGCCGCTCGATCAACGCCGGAAACGAGGCCATGTCGGCGGGCGGCGTCTGGAAGCCCGTGCCGACGCTGATCGAGGGCACCCGCCCGCGCGCCGCCAGCAGCAGGAATGGCGCATATTCGGCGATCACCAAATCCGCCCCGACGGCCTGCAAGAGTCGGTGCCAGCCGCGGATCATCGCCGCCACGAGCTGCGCATCATCGAAGCCGAGCCGCGCCAGGATGTCGCCCATCGTCGCCGGCAGGCCGGCCGCCCCCCTCGGCCCGTGGGTCAGCAGCCGCGGCGTCAGCGGCGCCTGCCAGACTTCAGTGCCGGCCGCTTCACCACCCGCGAGCGCGTCGATCCGCTGCAGCGCCAGGCTGACCTCATGTCCCTGTGCCCCGAGCGCCCGCGCGAGCTGGGCCATGCGCAGGGCATGGCCGCGATTGCCGCCCAGCTCCCAGCCGATCAGGATTCGCGCCATTGACGGCTCAGATGCCTTGCTCGACCACGTCCCGCCCCGCCGCCTGAAGCCGCGCGAGCAGGTCGGCGCGGCAGGCTTCAAGGCGGTCTTCATCGGTGCTTCGGATGACGAAGTTCGCCCCGCCCCGGCCGTCGCGGAACAGGGGATACGAGCCGATCTGGCAGCCGGGATGGGCGCGCTCGGTGTCGCCAAGCAGCCCCGCGACTTCGCTTTCCGGGACCCAGCAGCCGATCGTCGCCGAAAGCATCGGCTTGCCGCCTTCGAGTGTGCCGGACAGCGCCTCGAGCATCATCGAAGCGACGTTGGGTATGCCGGCCAGGATGAAGATGTTGCCGATGCGGATGCCCGGGGCGCCCGAGGCCGGATTCTCGATCAGCTCCGCCCCTTGCGGGACCCGCGCCATCCTGAGGCGCGCTTCGGTGA
>DASZEO010000337.1:0-7910 GCA_035940755.1 Allosphingosinicella sp.
CATGCGCAAAGGACCCGGCGGCCTTAAACGGCCCCCCAGGCCTTTGCTTACGCGCAGCAGTGTTCAGCTCTTTGCGCCCGTCACGGGACAGCGTCTGGCCTGTAGCCACACCAGCCCCGGGCGCCGCGGCCTATAACCGCGAGGGCGATATGGGTCAACGGGGGGTGTTTGTGAAGGGGGCTGGCGACGGCCCGAGGAGCGATGAGCTGCGGCAAGCCAAGCTTACACGACTGATCTGACGGGGAAACCTGCCCAACCTGTTCTCGGCGTAGTTCCAAATACAGGTTTGACGAGCCCTGAGCTATCTGGCCTCCGCAGCCTCATCAATGCCTCGCGACCAGCGGCGCGTCAGTTGCGACCTCCTTTAATCGAAGGCGCTGCGGCGGGCCGGGTCTGCGAGCCGATCTGCGCCGGCTTGCGCTAGAAGAAGGAGGTCATCTAAATCGAACAACCATGGTGTTCCGTCGGGTCGTGGATAAATATGGATACGAGTCTCTTCACCGGGCTCGCGCGTAATCTCCGCCAGCTGCGCGTCTCCTGCCCATAACTCAAAGACGATTGCCTCTCTATCGGGCGGTGACGCTATAATGCCATATTCTTATCCATATCGTTCTCACCTACAGCGGCGCCTCTTTAAGGCAGGGACTTGATTAGCCAGGAGGGTGGCCCACCCGCCGAAGGTCCGCAATGGGTGGAAAACGGACACTCCCGCAGCCATAGTCCTAGGCGGAGGGCACCCTGTGAAACCCGAGCATTTCAGAGTTCGCCTCGATGGCAGGCGGTTGATCGTCGCCGTGATGAGTTCGGATCGCGTGCGAGAGATAGATGAACGTCTTCGCAGTCTCGGCTGCTCGGAAGCTGGTCCCGCGGCTTGGCACTGCGACGACAAGGTCGGCTACGAGACACTCGCGGCAACGGTGGGCGAGCTTGCGCCTGCAGAGATCATCTATCTTGCGAGCCACGGGAGTGAGCGCATGGAAGTTGCGTTTCTCGCTGCCCCCAACACCGACGGCGGGATTATCGTGGCCGAAACTTGAATGTCCGCAATGGGTCGTAAGCCGGCAGGCGGCTGAACGTCCCCAATGGGTGGAAAGCGGACATTCACGTCCGTATCGTGAGAGAATGGCTACGGCGCATCTTCTGTTCGGCTACCTGGGATCAGGTAAGACCACCTTAGCCAAGCGCCTGGAGGTTGAGCACGGGGCGGTTCGGTTCACACCCGACGAGTGGATGGCGCGCCTGTTTGGAGACGATCCGCCCGAGGAGAGCTTCCCGGAGAAGGCCGAGGCCATTCTGGAGTTACTCGAACCGCTCTGGACGCGCTGCCTCTCTCTCGGTTTAGATGTGGTCCTGGATTACGGGTTCTGGCGACGCAAAGAGCGGGACGAAGTTCGCGCGATTGTGGAGCGACTCGGCGCGAGTGCATGCCTCTATCGCCTTGAGTGCCCCGACGACGAGGCTCGCCGGCGGATCGACGCCCGAAATCAGGCGGATGATCATAGCCTCTACATAGCGCCTGCAACCTATGACGCGCTCTGGCGTCGCTTCGAACCTCTCGATGTTGATGAAGCTTGGTTGGAAGCGGACAATCGGACCGTCCGCTGACGGTCGAAACCGGACGCTCGCGCAATGTCTGGAATGGGTCGAAAGCGGACGTTGCGCGTTGGGCTCAGCCGCCGGAACCGCCGCGGAAGTTGCGGTTGGAAGGCGCGCTGTGGAGTCGCGCGCTGATCGAGACGAGCCGGCTCCAGGCGCCGGCGCGGGAGCGGCATCGGCGGATCGTCGTTGGGGTTGATCGGCGCTAGAGGACGAGCTTGCGGGGCTGATCTACGGCGGCGGCTATCAGGGGCCGGGGACCAGTCCGGACCGTGCGGACGCGATGGTGTGGGCGATGACCGAGCTGATCGTGAAGCAGCAGCGGGCGATGCCGAGCATCAGGGCGCTGTAAGGATGCGGTGCGCGGCCAGCCGCTCGTAATAAGGGCGGCAGCGTTCGGCGAGGCGGCGGGCGTCGTCGGGAAGGTCGGACGGCGGGCCTTCGGGCGGGCCGAAGCCGGTGCTCGACTCGACCGAGCGGTACCAGTGTGGCGCCCACGGGCCGTCGGTGGCGCGGCGGCCGCGCGGCCAGCGCAGCATGGCAGCGTCCCAGCCTAGAAGCAGGCGGGCGCACAGGGCCTTCAGCACGCGCTCGGGATCGGCGAGCAGGTCCGAGGCGTCGAGGACCGGCGGCGGCTCGCCCAGTCGGTCGGCCTCGCGCTCGAAGAACTCGGCCTGACGTTCCAGCCCGAAATCCTCGAAGGCGGCGGTCTCGCGCTTCTTCAGGTAGGAGGCGATCATCCGCTCGGGCGCGCGGACCAGGAAAGCGTGGGTGAAGCCGGCGAAATCGTCATAGCCGATCGGCCCGACCATGTGGTGCCACATATGCTTCTGGTACCAGACCGGCGAGCCGTCCGGCACCGGGCCGGCGAGGGTGCGCGCGACGCTTCGCCAGTCGCAGTCCATCGCGGCGATCACCGCCTCGCGCATCGGGTGGGGCGCACCGCTCGTCTTCAAGAAGGCGCCGTAATAGGGCTCGTCGGACACGAAGGTGTCGGCGCGGTTGCCGAAGCTGCGCATCATCGCCGTGGAAAGGTTGCGTGGGCCCGACCACATGGCGATGCGAATCGTCACGGGCGCTGCTGCGCCGCCACGTCCGCCTCCACGCGCGCCTTGTAGAGCTGCTGGAGGCGCTCCACCATGGGGCCGCGAGCGTCGGTGATCGGGCGACCATCAATCTCGCGCACCGGGACGACGCCGGCGAAGGTGCCGGTGACGAAGGCCTCGTCGGCGCCGTAGGCGTCGGTCAGCGAGAAGTTCTTCTCGAACACGGGAATGGCGGCCTCGCGGCAGATCTCGACGACGTTGCGCCGGGTGATGCCGCCGAGCGCATAGTCGCCGGTCGAGGTCCACACCTCGCCTTTGCGGACGATGAAGAAGTGGGTCGAGTTGCAGGTGGCGACGAAGCCGTGCGGATCGAGCATCAAAGCCTCGTCGGCGCCCGCCCGGGCGGCCTGGATGCAGGCGGTGATGTCGTTCAGTTTGGAATGGGAGTTGAGCTTGGGGTCCTGGACGGCGGGGTCGCCGCGGCGGACGTGGACGGTGAACAGGCGGATGCCCTGCTCCACCGTCGCCGGCAGCGGTTCCTTATATTCGGGGATGATGACGATGGTGGCCGGCGAGATGACGACGCGCGGGTCCTGGTAGGGGGTGGAGCGGATGCCGCGGGTGACCATCAGGCGGATGTGGACGCCGTCCGTCATGCGGTTGGCGTCGAGCGTCTCGTAGAGGCGGCGCGTGAGGGCCTCGCGGGAGAGGCCGATGTCCATGGCGATGGCCTTGGCGCCCTCGTAGAGGCGGTCCAGGTGGCGGCCGAGGAACGCGATGCGGCCCTTGTGGACCCGAAGCCCCTCCCACACGCCGTCGCCGAGCACGAAGCCCGAATCGAACACCGAGACGACGGCGTCGGCGCGCGGCTTCAATTCTCCGTTCACGCTGATCAGGATCGAGGCGTTGCGCGGATCGGGCGCGGTGTCGTGGGTTCCCTTGGCCATGGCGGCGAGCGTGGACAGGCGCGCGGCGATTGGCAAGGCATCGCCCCCTGCGGCGGCGCGGCGCCGCAGGGGACGAGCCTGGGCCCCGCTAGCCCTGGCGGGCGGCGGCGGCGGCGCGGATGAAGTTCCACACCTCCATCGAGAAAGGCGGCTTCTGCTGCCCCTGCCACTCCTCCATCCGGTCGTAGAGGCGGGCGGCGCCGGCCTTCATCTCGGGGGTGGCGACGGCGTTGAACGGCGCCAGCAGCGCGTTCCACTCCTCGAGGAACGCCTGGGCCCGCTCGCTCGCCGGATCGAGCGGAAGCGCCGCCGCGATCCGCTCGCCGAGCTCGGCCCATTGCCGGTTATAGGCGTTCTGATCGAAACCGGGCGGCATGTCCTTCATGCGCTCGGCCCAGTGCGCCTGCTCTTCGGGACTGAAATAGCGGTCGGCGACTTTCTTCCAGTTCTCGGCTTCCATGATTGAGTCTCCGTGACTGATCAGCGAGCAAAAGGTCGCGACATCGATGGGCTCGCCGCGATCGATGCGGGACTTGACGGTGAGGAGGAGCGCCTTCGCCTCGGCCAGCGCCTGTTCCTGCGCCTCGATCGCCTCGAGCTGAGCGGCGATGAGGGCGGCAAGGTCGAGCGGGCGGCGCGCGCAAAGGCGCTGGATTTGGCCGAGCGTCAGGCCGGCGCGCTTGAGCGCCAGCACCTGGTTGATCCGCTCCAGCTCCCCCGGCCCGTAGAGGCGCCGGCCGCTATAGGTGCGAAGCGGCTTCACCAGCCCGCGCGCCTCGTAGAAGCGAAGCGCGCGGGCGGTAAGGCCAGTGCGGCGCACCACTTCGGCAATGTCGAGAACGTCTTCCATGGACGCCTCGTAGCGGTTGACGCTGCGTCAACCTCAAGCGGAAAAATGTGCTTCAGACGTCGACGAGGTTGAGCCGCCGCTTGATCTGGGAAATGTCGCTTCGAATGTGATCGACCTCGATGCGGATTGGGGCGAGGTCGCCGGACATCGTCGCATAATGCTGCTCGAGCGACGAGAGGCGGACGCGGTTGCTTTCCTGCTCGCGCCGAAAGTCGCTGAACTCGGCGTGAAAACGCTTCAGTAGCTCCAGCGTGTGATCGGCAACATCAATCGCGCTAATTTACACGATAGCGCCTTAACGGCCAACTACTCGGTCGTCTCGCCGTCCCAGTGGTCGTTGTCGTGGTCGCGCTCGGCCTGTGCCTTGTCGCGGTGGACCACGCCGTCCCGGTGCTCGGGCGGCGCGTAGATGGTGTAGAGCCGCAAGGGCTCGGAGCCGGTGTTGATCACGTTGTGCCGGGCGCCGGCGGGCACGATGACGGCGAAGTCGTCTCCCACGCGGTTGGCGACCCCGTCGATGCGGATCTCGCCCTCCCCTTCCTCAATCCGGAAGAACTGGTCACGGTCCTCGTGCACCTCCTCGCCGATGTCGCAGCCGGGCGGGAGGGTCATCAGCACCAGCTGCAGGTTGCGGCCGGTGTAGAGGACGCGGCGGAAATCCGCGTTCTCGAGCGTGCGCCGCCCGATATCGTCGACATAGCCCTTCATCGCCGCCCTTCCGTCTGCGCTGCTGCCCGATAACTGCCGGAGCGGCGGCGGGTTCAACGGCGCCGGGCGATTTGCGCGGCTCAGCCGGCGCCGAGCAGCTTCTCTTTGGCCTTGGCGATCCCGAACCTCCAGGCCTGACCCACGTCGATGTGCGGCATTGCGGGAAGCTCGTCCGGGTCCACCTTCGCGTGAAGGACGGCGGGTCCTTCCGCGGCAAGGAAGGCGGTGACCGTCTGCTCCAGCGCCGCCGGCTCCGACGCGCTGAAGCCGGCGGCGCCGCAGGCGCGGGCGTAGGCGGCGAAATCCATGTTGGGAAAAGCGGCCCCGGCCATGGCCGGCATTCCGGCGCCTTCCATCTCGATGTGAACCAGGCCCCAGCCGGAATTGTCGTAGACGACGACCTTGAGCGGCAGCCGGTGCTCGACGGCGGTCATGAGCTCGCCGGCAAGCATGGTGAAGCCGCCGTCGCCCACCTGGACGATCACCTGCCGACCCCGCTCCAGCGCCTGTGCGCCGTTGGCGAGCCCCAGTGCCGTGCCTACCGCGGCGTTGTTGAACGAGCCGATGATCCGCTGGCGGCCGCGCTGCCGCGTCCAGTTCGCCGCCCACAAGGTCACTTCGCCGGTATCGTTGACGAACACGGCGTCCTCGCGCGCATTGTCGCTGACGAGACGCGCGACCGCCTGGGGATGGATCCTGTCGCGGCTGCGCGCGGGGTCGGCCTTTTGCGTGAGCATCCCGTCCCACTTCGCGCGCGCTTCATTCGCCTTTTCGAGGAAGCCGCCGTCGCTGCGCGGCTCGAGGCGCTCGAGCAGCATCGAGACGGCGGGGCGCACCGAACCGACGATGCCGAGCACGACCGAGGTGCGCCGCCCGAGCGCGAAGCCCCTTTCATCGATCTGGACCACGTTGCCGTGCGTGGGCAGATATTCGGGGTAAGGATAGTCCGTTCCGAGCATGAGCAGGAGGCCCGCATCGGCGACGGCGTCGACGCCGGCCCGGCTTCCGATCATTCCGAGGCCGCCGATCCAGTGCGGGTGGTCGTAGGGGAGCAGGTCCTTGGCCCGGTAGGTGTGGACCAGCGGCGCCCGGAGGCGCTCGGCGAGCCGGACCAGCTCGGCCTCGGCGCCGCGGCACCCGGCCCCGCAAAGCACCGTCACCGTCTCGGCCTCCGCGATCAGCTTTGCGGCCGCATTGACGTCTTCCTGCGCCGGCGCGACCTCCGGCCGCGGGCGCAGCGTGGCGAGGCTCGGCACTTCCCCCTTGGCGGCCGCACCGAAGACGTCCGGCGGGATGTTGATATGGGCGACCCCCCTGCCCCCATAGGCATGTGCAATCGCCTCGTGGAAGACGGCCGGGGCCTGCTCGCCCGAGACGATCATCTGCGTGTAGAGGGCGACGTCGCGGAACAGGAGGTTGGGCTCATTCTCCTGAAGGCCGTCGGTCCCCCGCTTCTTCAGCGGCACGTCTCCGGAAATGGCGAGCACCGGCGCGTGATCCTTGGCCGCCTCGTAGAGCCCGGCAACGAGGTGATTGCCGCCGGGGCCGGTGGTGCCGCAGCAGACGCCGAGCCGCCCGGTCAGCTTCGCCTGGCCGGCCGCGGCGAGCGCCGCGCCCTCCTCGTGCCTCACGCCGACCCATTCGACGATTCGCTGCCGGCGGATCGCGTCGGTGAAAGGATTGAGCGCGTCGCCGACGATTCCGAACACCTGCCGCACGCCCACGTCGGCGAGGGTCCGGACCAGCAGTT
This sequence comes from Allosphingosinicella sp., assembly GCA_035940755.1. Lineage (GTDB taxonomy): Bacteria > Pseudomonadota > Alphaproteobacteria > Sphingomonadales > Sphingomonadaceae > Allosphingosinicella. The sequence goes on from DASZEO010000337.1 coordinate 6,898, forward strand.
CGGCGACGGTGGTGCTCATCGGCGCTTGGCGACCCTCTGCGTCAGTGCGAATCCCCCTCCGCGGGAATGCCAACGCGGTGCCGGTAGACAAGGTCCCCGCCCTTCCAGCCCGTGAAGCCGAGCAGCAGGAAGGCGGCGCCCGACAAATAGAGGCCCGGCGAGGGCAGCGGCGCGGCAGCGTCGCCCACCCGAAGGACCAGGTTGAGCAGCTCGATCAACACCGCCGCGATGTTGCCCAGCATGTGGAGCCATGCATCGCCGAGCGCCCTGACGCGGCGGTCGCCGAGGAAATCGGTGAAGCCGGCCAGCGCCGCGAGCGCCGCGCCGACGAGGCCTGCCGCGAGCAACCAGAAGGCCGCGCGCGCCCAGAACGCGTCGCCGAACTGCAGATAGGCGAGATCGGCGAGAAGCGTGCCGATGAAGAAGGCGATCGGGAACGGGACCAGCATCGGGTGGATCGGGTGGCCCAGGATCCTGGCCGTGCTTTTCGGATTGGAAGCTTCCATTTGGCCCTCCATTGCTTTGCCCGATCGTTGGATGCCGGCCGGGTGCAAAAGTTCCTCACGCCCGGCCGCAGGCCGTAGCGGCAGTCTTGGTCGACCGGAACTTCCCTCCGGACTGAGGATCACGCTATTCTCGGGCGAGGAGGCGGCGATGAACGACTGGAATCTGCCCTGGGAAGGCGGCTGCCGCTGCGGCGGCGTTCGGGTGCGGGTAAGCAAGCCGCCGCTGCTGACCGGCGCCTGCCACTGCACCGGCTGCCAGCAGATGAGCGCCAGCGCCTATTCGCTGACGGTGACGCTGCCGGCGGACGGCTTCGAGGTGATTGCCGGGGAGCCGGTGCTCGGCGGGCTCAAGGGGCCGGCCTCCCACCATTACCACTGCCCGGACTGCCTCGGCTGGGTGTTCACCCGGGCAGAGGGCTTCGACTGGTTCGTCAACCTGCGCGCGACGATGCTCGACGACCATCGCTGGTTCGCGCCGTTCGTCGAGCTGTGGACCCGGGAGAAGCT
>DASZEO010000338.1:0-4060 GCA_035940755.1 Allosphingosinicella sp.
CGCCTCGGCGAGGTCGCCCTGGCTCCAGCCGCGTTCGCCGCGAAGCTCCTTGAGCCGGTTGTTCACCGGAAGCGGCTCCGCGCGATGACCAGACCGATCAGCCAGAAAACGGCCATGATCGGCCACACGTAAAAGGCTTCGAGGCGCGGCGCCCCGGCCTCCTCGGCGAAGCCCCAGGCGAAGGTGACCAGCGCGGTCGCGAGGAAGGAGATGGCGATCGCGTCGAGCTGGATCCGGCGCTGCATCTCGTCGAGGCGCCAGATGCCGCGCATCACCGCCCACCCCGCCGCCGCGGCGCCGATCATCGGCGTCAGCGCAAGCGCGATCCGCGCGGCGCCCGTCGGGTGGAGCGCGTCGTCCAGCAGGTTCGAAGCCAACAGCAGCGCGACGTAGAGCGCGAACGCTGCGGCCAGTTCGAGATGGTACCGACGGTGTTTCATGCGAAGCCTCCTGGAAAGGAAGCTTTACATAGCGCTGCTATCTTGTTAAGGACCCTTTACACCTAGGCCCTGCGCCAAGTCGTCCCCTGGGGCGTGTCTTCGAGGACTATCCCCTCCCCCATAAGATCGGCGCGAATGCGATCGGCCTCGGCGAAGTCGCGGCGCTGCTTGGCTTCGGTGCGGGCTAGGATCAGCGAGTCGATCCGGCTGTCCCCTTCCCCCTGGAACCACGCTTCGGCCGATTCGCCGAGCAGGCCCAGCAAGGCGGCCGAGCCGCGCAACACGGCCGCGTCGCCGAGCGCCGACAATCGTGCAAGCGCCAGCGGCGTGTTGAGGTCGTCAGCGAGCGCATCGAGCACGCCGGCGTCCGGCGCGCCGGCCGCGGCCTCGCCGGCGGCGCGGTACAGCCGGTCCAGCGTCGCCTTGCTCTGGGCCACGAGCTGCGGCGACCATTCGAGCGGCTGGCGGTAATGCGCCAAAAGCAGGGCCAGGCGCAAAGTCTCGCCCTTGTGGCCCTGATCGAGCAGCTCCCCGACGCTCACGACATTGCCGAGGCTCTTCGACATCTTGTTCGACGCCATCGACAGCATTCCGTTGTGCAGCCAGTAGCGGGCGAGCGCGGCACCGCCATGGGCACAGCTCGACTGGGCAATCTCGTTTTCGTGATGCGGGAATTCGAGGTCGATGCCGCCGCCGTGGATGTCGATCGTCTCGCCTAGATGGGCTTCGATCATCGCCGAACATTCGATGTGCCACCCGGGCCGCCCACGGCCCCACGGGCTGTCCCAGCCCGGCTGCTCGGGGGCGCTCGGCTTCCACAGCACGAAATCCGCCGGCGAGCGCTTGTAGGGGGCGACGTCGACACGGGCGCCGGCGATCATCTGGTCCATCGGCCGCCCCGATAGGCCTCCATAAGCCGGCCAGCTCGGCACGTCGAACAGGACGTGGCCCTCCGCCGCATAAGCGTGGCCGGCGGCGATCAGCCGCTCGATCATCGCGACCATTTGCGCGATATGGCCGGTGGCGAACGGCACCAGATCGGGGCGCCGCACGCCAAGTGCGCCGAGATCTTCGAAATAGAAGCGGCCGTAGCGCTCGGTGATGACCTCGATCGGCACCTGCTCGGCGGCGGCCGCGGCCATGATCTTGTCTTCGACATCGGTGACGTTGGCCGCGTAGACGAGGCTTTGAGCGCCGTAGACGTGGCGGATGAGGCGCGCGAGGACGTCGAACACCACCGCCGGGCGGGCGTTGCCGATATGCGCCCGGTTGTAGACGGTCGGGCCGCAGACGTACATCGTCACCCGCGCCGGATCGGCCGGCGTGAAGACGCGCTTCTCCCGCGCCATCGTGTCGTGGAGCCGGATTTCGGTCATTGCGCGTTCTGCCCGTCCGCCTGCGGCTGTTGCTGCGCCGGAACCGGCCCGCGCCGCGCCTCGACCAGGTCGACGATCGCCTCGCCGCTCGCCTGAAGAAGCGGGTAGGTGCGCGAGTCGGCGATCCACGCGGGCCGCGCCGCCGAGCGGCCCCAGGCCATGTCGAACACGAAGTTGAGCGCGAGATAGAGGAGAGTGGCGCCGATCAGGCCCTTGAGGACCCCGAATCCGGCGCCCAGGATCCGATCTATCGGCCCCACGACCGAATTTCGCACCCGCCCGCCAAGGCGGCGCGAGGCGAGCTTGCCGAGCACGAAGACCAGCCCGAAGACGATCACGAAGGCGAGCAGCCAGGCGCCGCTGCCCACCGGTCCGCGCAGCAGCTCGACCACCGGCGCGTGGAAGTAGCGAAGCGCCATCACCGCCAGCACCCAGGCGAACAGCGACAGGATCTCGGCGACGAAGCCGCGCAGGAAGCCGAACACGAGCCCGGCGCCGACGAGCAGCACGACGACGATGTCGAGAGCGGTGAGAGCCATGGCTGAGGAAGTAGTGGAGGATGCGGCGAAGGAAAAGGCTTGGGAGCCTCAGCGCCCCAGCAGGTGGTCGACGAGCTGCGCCAGGGTGCGGAAGGCGTTGAGCCTAAGGGCGCCCGGTTCCGCGGCCGCCGCGGTGGGGACGATCGCCCGCTCGAAGCCGAGCTTGGCGGCTTCCTTGAGGCGAAGGCCGCAATGGGCGACCGGGCGTAGCTCGCCCGACAGCGCCACTTCCCCGAACGCGACCGTCTCCGGCGCCACCGGCCGCTCGGCGAGCGCCGAGACCAGGGCGGCGGCGACGGCGACGTCGGCGGCCGGATCGACGATCCGGTAGCCGCCGGCGACGTTGAGATAGACTTCGGCGGTCGAGAAGCTGAGGCCGCAGCGCGCCTCGAGCACCGCAAGGATCATCGCGAGCCGTCCGGAGTCCCAGCCGACCGCCGCCCGGCGGGGCGTGGCGCCGCTGGCGAGGCGCACGGTCAGCGCCTGGATCTCGACCAGCACCGGCCGGGTGCCCTCAAGAGCCGGGAACACCACGGCGCCCGGCACCGCCTCGCCGCGGTGGGTGAGGAACAAAGCCGAAGGGTTGGCCACCTCGGCCAGCCCTTCGTCTCCCATCGCGAACACGCCGATCTCGTCGGTGCCGCCATAGCGATTCTTGGTGGCGCGAAGGATCCGGTATTGGTGGCTTCGCTCGCCCTCGAAGCTCAGCACCGTGTCGACCATATGCTCGAGGACTCGGGGCCCGGCGATCGCCCCATCCTTCGTGACATGGCCGACCAGGACGAGGGCGGCGCCGCTCTCCTTGGCGAAGCGGATCAGCTCGTGCGCCGCGGCCCGCACCTGGCTCACCGTCCCGGGCGCCCCCTCGATCAGGTCCGAATACATGGTTTGGATCGAATCGATCACCACCAAAGCCGGCGGAGCCGACTCGCCGAGGGTGGTGAGGATGTCGCGTACGGAGGTGGCGGCGGCGAGCCGCAGCGGCGAAGCACCGAGCCCCAGCCGGCGCGCGCGAAGGCGCACCTGATCCGCCGCTTCCTCGCCGGAAATGTAAGCAACGGAAAGGTCTTGCGAAGCAACTTTCGCAGCGACTTGGAGCAGCAAGGTCGATTTACCGATGCCGGGGTCGCCGCCGATTAGCGTCGCGGAACCGGCGACCAGTCCGCCGCCCAGCGCCCGGTCGAACTCGGCGATGCCGCTGCCGATCCGCTCCGGCAGCACCGCCTCGACGTCCAGGCCCACAAGCTCGATCCGGCGCCCGCCCCCGCGCAGGTCGTGCTTGGCGGCGAAGGGGGTCACGACTCCGGCGGCATCCTCGACCAGGCTGTTCCATTCTCCGCAGTCCGGGCATTGGCCAACCCAGCGGTTGCTTATCGACCCGCACAGCTGGCAGACATATCTTTTCTTGAGCTTCGCCACCTGTCCGTCATAGCGAAACGAAGCGTGAACATCCAGCGGAAATCGCCCGCGGGGAACGCCAGCGGCAGCCCCGCATTATCCCTTCTGAACCCATCAGCGTGGAGGCGGCCTTGTTCGTTCAGATCAACACCGACAACCAGATCATCAGCGACGCCGAGGCCAATGAGCGGCTGGAGCAGCGCATCCGGTCCAAGCTGCGGCGGTTCGAACGGCGGCTGACCCACGTCGAGCTCCACGTTTCCGACATCAACGCCGGCAAGGGCGGCAACGACAAGAGGGTCAGCCT
>DASZEO010000339.1:0-2498 GCA_035940755.1 Allosphingosinicella sp.
AAGTCGAGCGTCCCCGACGCGGAAGCCCGCCTCGGGGTGGGTCGCGGCGCCGGAGCGGTGATGGCCGTCCTCGGCCGAAGCGCTTCGGCCCGCGCCTGCAGGTCGAGCGTGTCGCGATCGATCCCCGGCAGAACCGTCTTGACCGCCAGCAGCGCGATGAAAAGCATGTGCATGTCAGATCCCCTCGGAGATGACCTCCGCGGCTTCCCTGGCTATCGCAGGATGGTAAAGAAGCCGTTAACCATCATGAAGATGGTGTTTTTCTAGGGAGAGCGAAGGGTGACCGACGAGGAGCTGGCGGCGCGCCTGGCCGAAAGTGCCGGACGACTGCTGATGGAGCTGCGCTGCACGCCGCTGCTCGAAGGCCGCGCCCTGGGCAAGGTGGGCGACAAGGTCGCCAACGCCTTTTTGATGGGGGCCTTGAAGGAATGGCGCCCCCAGGACCCGATCCTCTCCGAGGAAAGCCCGGACAAAGCCGAGCGGCTGGGGAGCGAGCGCGTCTGGATCATCGACCCCCTCGACGGCACCCGCGAATATAGCGAGGGCCGCGACGACTGGGCCGTCCATGTCGCTCTTGCCATCGGCGGCGAGCCGCGCGTCGGCGCCGTAGCCGTGCCCGCCAAGGGGCAGCTGTTCCGTTCCGACGGCGCGGCTGCCGAGGCGCCCACCGCCCGAGCCCGGCCGCGGATGCTGGTCAGCCGCACCCGGCCGCCGCAGGAAGTCGAGGAGATTGCCGCTCTGCTCGACGCCGAGCTGGTGCCGATGGGCTCGGCCGGCGCCAAGGGCATGGCCGTCGTCGCGGGCGAGGCGGACATCTACTACCATGCCGGCGGCCAGTATGAGTGGGACAATTGCGCCCCCGCCGCCGTCGCGCTGGGTGTCGGGCTGCACGCCAGCCGGGTCGACGGCTCGCCTTTGCTCTACAACAATGCCGACACTTTGATCCCCGACCTGGTGATCGCCCGCAAGGAGCTGGCGGAGCGGGTCGTCGGCTATTGTCAGAGATAGTCGCGCAGCCGGGACCAGACGGCGAGCTTGCGCTCGAAGGCCAAAGTATAGGCTGGGCTGCTGGAGGGCAGGTCGATCAGCTCCAGGCCCTCGGCCGCGCCCAGCTGCGCGCGCCCGATCTTCGCCGACGTGCCGCCGTTGAAGCCGATCGCCCGCAGCTCCGGGAGAGTGGTGACGAGCGCGCTTAAGTCGCTGGCGGAATGCAGCTTGATGTCCGCATCGAGGCTGCCTTTGCGGGTCGCCGCCGCTACCGTGTCCCACAGCCCCACCCGGGCGTCGAGCAGCGCCTCCAGCCGGGCGCCGTAGTCGAGCGCGACGAGGTCCCGCTCGATGACGGCACCGATCAGGCGCCAGAACTGGTTTTGCGGATGGGCATAATATTGGCGCCGGGCCAGCGACACCTCGCCCGGCAGGCTGCCGAGCACGAGCAGGCGGGTGTCGGAGCGGGTGACGGGCGCGAAGCAGTGTTGCATAGGCGGCGCATGAAGATCGAAGGCGGGTGTCATTGCAAGGCCGTTCGGTTCGAGGCCGAGGTCCCGGCGCAGGTCGAGGTCCTCGACTGCAATTGCTCGATCTGCGCGAAGACCGGCTTTCGCCACCTGATCGTGCCGCACGGCGACTTCCGCCTGGTCAGCGGCGAGGAGGCGCTGACCGGCTACCGCTTCGGCACCGGCGCCGCCAACCACCTCTTCTGCCGGATCTGCGGCGTCAAGAGCTTCTATCAGCCGCGCTCCCACGCGGAGGCATGGAGCGTGAATGTGAACGCGATCGACGACGTGTCCGGCCTCGAGATCGAGACGACCGCCTTCGACGGGCGCAATTGGGAAGAGGCCGCGGCCCGCCTCCAATGACCGCCTTGCCCGGTTCGGCTCGCTCGGCCTAGAACCTTGGCGGCAGGAGGGGATCCAGCATGGCGGCGGCGCCCGACGACGATTATGTGATCGACCCGAAGCGCGACCGGCTGGTCATCTTCGCTTCGACCCTCGGCACGGTCTTCGAGTGGTACGATTTCTTCATCTACGGGACGCTGGCGGCGGTGATCGGCCGGGAGTTCTTCCCGGTCGGAAGCGAGACGGCGCAGTTCCTGCTCGCGCTCGCCTCGTTCGGCGTCGGCTTCGGCGTCCGCCCCGTCGGCGCCGCCTTGTTCGGCTTCCTCGGCGACCGGTTGGGGCGTAAATACACGTTCCTTGTGACCATCACTTTGATGGGCCTCGCCACCGCGGCGGTGGGGCTCGTGCCCGGCTATGCGACGATCGGCATGGCCGCGCCGATCATCCTGGTGCTCCTGCGGGTGCTTCAGGGGCTTGCTTTGGGCGGCGAATATGGCGGCGCGGCGATTTACGTGGCCGAGCATGCGCCCCGCAACAAGCGCGGCTTCTATACCAGCTTCATCCAGGCCGGCGTGATCGGCGGCTTCCTCCTTTCCGTGGCGGTGGTGCTGATTTCGGAATGGTTCGTCGACCAGGAGAGCTGGAACGCCTGGGGGTGGC
>DASZEO010000340.1:0-1818 GCA_035940755.1 Allosphingosinicella sp.
GCAATCCGCCGAGCTGGGCCTGGCCAATTCCCACTGGGGCAACCCGGTCGGATGGCCGGACAACGGCGTCACCTACACCACGGCGCGCGACCTGGCGACGCTCGCCGTCGCGACGATCCAGAACCACCCGCGCCTCTACCGCGAGTTTTACGGGGTGCGCGAGTTCACCTGGGGCCGGACGCTCGGCGCCAACCAGCCGATCACCCAGGCGAACCGCAACCCGCTGCTCGGGCGGATTCCGGGAGCGGACGGCCTCAAGACGGGCCACACCGCCGAGGCAGGCTTCGGCTTCACCGGCTCGGCCGAGCAGAACGGGCGGCGCATCGTCATGGTCGTGGCGGGCCTCGGCAGCTTCAATCAGCGCATCGAGGAATCGGTGAGGTTCATGGACTGGGGCTTTCGCGCCTGGCAGTCGCGCCCGCTCCTCAGGCAGGGCGAGCGGGTTGCTGAGGCCCAGGTCCAGCTCGGCAGCGACTCGACGGTCGGCCTCGTCGCGCCGCGAGCGCTCGCCGTCACCTATCCGGCTGGCCTCGGCCAGAACATCACCGCACGCGTGGTCTATCAGGGGCCGATCAAGGCGCCGATCAGGCAGGGCCAGCACATCGCCGACCTGGTGGTGCGCGCCGGCGACATGCCGCCGACCGTGACTCCGCTGGTCGCCGAGCGCGCGGTCAGCGAAGCCGGCTTCTTCGGCCGCATCTGGGCCGGCCTCAAGGGCCTGCTCGGCCTCGGCTGAGGCGTGGCCGGGCGTTTCATCACGCTCGAAGGCGGGGAGGGCGTCGGCAAGTCGACCCAGCTGAAGGCGCTGGCCGAGGCGCTGCGCCGCCGCGGCCTCGAGGTGGTCGAGACGCGCGAACCCGGCGGCAGCCCGGGCGCGGAGGCGATCCGCGAGTTGCTGCTCGAAGGCCCCGAGGACCGCTGGGGCGCCGAAGCGGAAGCCTTGCTGTTCGCCGCCGCCCGCGCCGACCATGTCGGCAAGGTCATTCGGCCGGCGCTGGAAGCGGGGCATTGGGTGCTGTGCGACCGCTTCGTCGACAGTTCGCTGGCTTATCAGGGCGGCGCCGGCGGCCTCGGGCTCGAGGCGGTGCGGCGGATCAACGCTTTCGGCATCGGCGAGTGCTTTCCGGATCGGACGCTGGTCCTGATGCTGGCCGAGGCCCCCGAGCGCGCCCGCTCGCGCGACGGGACCGGCGGCGACAGGATCGGGGGCCGCCCGGCTGCCTATCACGCGCAGGTCGACGCCGGGTTCAAGGCGATCGCCGCCGACGAGCCGCACCGGGTGCGCCTGATCGACGCCTCCGGCGCTCCGGAGGCGGTGACGGCCCGGCTGCTGGCCGCGCTGGAGGATCTGCTGTGAGTCCGCTCTACGGCCAAGACGCCGCGGTCGCCGCCTTCCGGTCAGCCCTCGATGCCGGGCGCCTGCACCATGCCTGGCTGATCTCGGGGCCGAGCGGCATCGGCAAGGCCTTGTTCGCGGACAAGGCGGCGCTTCGCGTGCTGGCGCAGGGCGCCGGGCCGCCCCCCGAGGCGCCGGGTCTCGACGTTCCGGCCGAGCATCCGGCGGCACGGCTGGCCGCCGCCGGCAGCCATCCCGATCTCGCCCGGCTCGAACGGCTGACGAAGGAGGGCGGCACCGAGCTCGCCCGCTCGATCACCGTCGATCAGGTGCGGGGGCTCCAGCGGCTGTTCGCGACCACTTCGTCCATGTCGCCATGGCGCGCGGTGGTGATCGACTCCGCCGACGATCTCGAGCGCAACGCCGCCAACGCTTTGCTCAAGAACCTCGAGGAGCCGCCGCCGAGCACCGTCTTCCTGCTG
>DASZEO010000341.1:0-7490 GCA_035940755.1 Allosphingosinicella sp.
ACCGACATGAGCGGCGTGTGCAGCGCCGGAGTCACCGACCACACGACATAATAGCCGACGAAGCAGGCCAGCACGAAGATCGAAAGGATGGCGATGAAGTCCATAGGGCTATCCTGCAGCAACGGAGGGGCGGGCGACGGCAGCGGACGCGGCGAGCGTCGCCAGGCAGGCCCGAAATGCGTCCAGCGCGGCGATCTCGCCGCCTGGCGGGGCTGGACGGCAAACCCACGCCCCGCCGGCGGCCTTCACCGCGCCCGCAAGCATCAGATTGTCGGCCATGTCGAAATCCTCGATGGTCGAGCCGGCTTCATCGGCGGAAGCGCCCGACGGGAGCCCCAGATGCTCGCGCGTCCGGGCCGCGAACGGCCGCACATCGCTGGAATAGGCATAGATCGGCTTGCCCCGGGCAGCGAAATAACCCAGCTCGAAGACCGTGCCGGCGTCTGCGCTCGGCCCGCGAAAAGGCGTGAGATTGGCCATGATCGCGTCGGCGCGCTCCATCAGCGCAACGTTCGCATCGTAAATGGCGAGGCCCTGACTCGCCGGAGTGGCTGCCGGTTCGACGGCATTGTCGAGCGGAAACAGGCCGTCTAGGCCGTATTGGAGGCACAGCTCGACCTTCTTGCGCCCGAGCTCCTCCGCATCGGGCAGAAAGACGTCCGGACCGGCAAGATAGACGGACCTGATCATCGGCGCGGCTCCGCCGGCGCTGCTCCGGAGCCTCCAGCGGGCCCGATCAGCCGCACATCGACGGAGCCTTCGATCCGCTGGGGCTGCTCAGGCTCGGCGGCAGGGCGCCATCGATCGGAGCTCGCAAGGGCGATGAACGCCAGGCCGAACACGATGCCGTGCGGCAGGAATGTCCGCGGACGCAAGAAGTGCTCGAGAAACGCCCTGAAGCTGCCCTCGGGATCGACCGCTGGTTCGGGGGTGGCCTGGCCGAGATACGCTTCGGCCCACTTTCGGCTGATTTGGGGCGCGCCGGGCTTCAGCTCCAACTGGCGCACGTAGCGGATGAACGCCCATTGGTTCATCCGCCAGATCGTCTCGGTTATCCAGAATACGAAGGCGAGCACGAGGATCGTGAGCAGCACCAGCGACAGGTTCTTCAATCCCCCCTGGCCGACGATCGCGACGATGGATGCCGTTGCCACGGACCATTTCTTGATCTCGAGGCAGTCCTTGTTGAAGCCGGTGATCAGGTCCTGGACATAATAATATTCCTTCGTGTCCGGCTTCTCCGCCGCGGCGGACGGGGGCTCGGCGTACCTGACGAGGACGCGGTGCTCGCGAAGCTCAGCCATGGGCGCTGCTCAGGTCCATCACGCGAGCCCCAGCCGCGTCTCGAGCAGGCGCAGCATTCGGACATATTGGACGCGCCAATGGTCGTTCGGCACGCCCGGGCAGGACACCGTCTGGGTCGCGACCGCCGCCGCCTCGGCGCGGTCCACCGCCTCCGCCCCGTGCCGCGCCGCCAACGCCGCCGCCACCGCGGCCTCGCGGGCGGCGAAATCTCCGCGCCAGTGCCGCTCGACGCCGGCGCTGCCGAAACCGCTGCACAGCACGGACTGATTACGGGCGATATCGCCGAACAAGGTCATCGCTGAATACACGGACAGATCGGGCGCGCGGCTCCAGCCGACGCCCGGCGCCGTGGAGCAGCCCGCGAGGGCGGCCGTCGCGGCGAGGCCGAGCCAGGGCTTCATGGGCGGTATTCCGCGATTCGGCGGGCGAGCGTGTCCAGCGTCTGGCTGAAGGCTGCCATCGCTTCGCCATAGGCCTCCTCGCCCGGCTCGCAGCGCTCGCGCTCGTCATAGCGCGCGACCGCCGCCCAGTCGTTCTCGCCCAGCGCCACCGCCCGCGCCGCGCCCTTGCGGTTTGCCAGCTGCTTCAGCTCCTCCAGCCGCTGCGCCTGCTGAAGCGTCTCGGAGCGCGCCGCGGCGCCGGGGCAGCTGGCAAGGAACTCGCGTGCGGCCAGGCTGCGGAAGCTCGCCTGCCGAAGCGGATCGCTGTCCTGCGGCCGGTCGGGCGGCGAGCCGCCGCAGCCGGGCGCCAGCAGGACGGCCGCCGAGACCATGCCCGCCGTCGCCGCCGCGGCTCTCATCCCTTCAGCCTCGCGCTTACCACCTGGCCGCCGCGGGTGAGGCGAACGCCCTGGACGATCTCGTCCTCGTCGGGCAGCACCGGCCGCTTCGCGTCCTTGTCCCAGAAGGCGCTGAGGAAGTTGTAGAGGTTGCGCGCGTAGAGGGCCGAGGCATCGGCCGCGAGGCGGCTCGGCACGTTGCGGTGGCCGACGATCTTCACCCCGTGCCGCTCGACGACTTCACCGGCGACCGCGCCTTCGACATTGCCGCCCTGCTCGACGGCGAGATCGACGATCACGCTGCCCTGGCGCATCGTCGCGACCTGCGCGTCGGAAATCAGCCGCGGCGCCGGGCGCCCGGGGATCAACGCGGTGGTAATGACGATGTCCTGCTTGGCGATGTGGCTGGAGACGAGCTCGGCCTGCGCCGCCTTGTATTCGTCGGACATCTCGGTCGCGTAGCCGCCCGCGCCCTCGCCCTGGATGCCGGCGACCTTCTCGACGAAGATCGGCTTGGCGCCGAGGCTCAATATCTGCTCCTTGGTGGCGGCGCGAACGTCGGTGGCCGAAACCTGCGCGCCGAGGCGGCGCCCGGTGGCGATCGCCTGAAGGCCGGCGACGCCGACGCCCATGACAAACAGGCGCGCGGCGGCAACCGTGCCGGCCGCCGTCATCATCATGGGAAAGCCGCGGCCATATTCGGCCGCCGCGTCGAGCACCGCCTTGTAGCCGGCGAGGTTGGCCTGGCTCGACAATATGTCCATCGACTGGGCACGGGTGATGCGCGGCAGGAACTCCATCGCCAGCGCCTCGACGCCGGCCGAAGCATAAGCGTCGACCCGCTCGCGCCGGCCGAAGGGATTGAGCGCCCCGACCAGCAGCGCGCCTGGTCTGGCGCCGCCGAGGCTGCCGGGCTCCGGCCCCTGCACGACCAGCACGGCGTCGGCGTCCTGGAGCACCGAACCGCGCGGGCCGATCCTCGCACCGGCGGCCTCATAGTCGGCGTCGGCGATGCTCGCGCTGGTGCCCGCTCCCGCCTCGACGGCGACCTCGGCTCCCAGCGCGATGAACTTCTTGGCGGTTTCGGGCGTCGCCGCGACTCGGCGCTCGCCGGCCTCGCTCTCCTTCAGGACCGCGATCTTCACCCCCCGTGCCCCGGGTCAGGCGCGGATGATGAAGATGACGAGGAGCGCGGTCACCACCGCGATGATGGCGCCGTATTTCATCAGCCCGATGAACACATGATAGGTGTGACGATGCGACCTGACCGCCCGTTCGGCTTCGTCGACTGCCATCGATGATCCTCTTCCCTGTTCGACCGCCTCTTTACCAATGGCCCATGAGCAAGGGCAAGCGGCGACAGCGCCGTGCGCTGTTCCCGCTGCGCTAGCCGTCGGTGAGGCCTTCCCAGGCGGTCTTCAGCTTCTGGAAGAACCCCTTCGAGGCCGGGCATTCCTCACCGGTCTCGGTGTCGCGGAACTGCTCGAGCAGTTCCTTTTGCCGGGCGCTGAGGCGGGTCGGCGTCTCGACCTGGATCTCGATGACCATGTCGCCATGGCCTCGCCCGCCCATGGCCGGCATGCCGGCGCCGCGCTGGCGCAATTGCTTGCCGGACTGGATGCCGGCGGGAATGCGGATCTCGTGCATCTGCTTGTCCAGCCCCGGCACCTGGATGCAGCCGCCAAGCGCGGCGGCGGTGAAGCTGACCGGGCAGCGCGCGAACAAGGTCGTGCCCTCGCGCTGGAAAATCGGGTGCCGCGCCAGATGGATGAAGATGTAGAGGTCGCCCGGCGGCCCGCCGCGCACGCCGGCCTCGCCCTCGCCAGCGAGGCGGATCCGGGTGCCCTCGTCGACTCCGGCGGGAACGTTGACGGTGAGCGTCTTGCGCTTCTCGACCCGGCCCTCGCCGCGACAGGAGGGGCAGGGATCGGCGATCACCTGGCCGGCGCCGCGGCAGGTCGGGCAGGTCTGCTCGACGACGAAGAAGCCCTGGCGCGCGCGCACCTGGCCGCGGCCTTGGCACATCGTGCAGGCCCGAGCGGTGGTGCCCGCCTTGGCGCCAGCCCCGCCGCACGGCTCGCACGCAGCGGTGGTATCGACGCTGAGCTCCACCTGACGGCCTTCATAGGCGTCCTCGAGCCTGATCTCGAGGTCGTAGCGCAGGTCCGAGCCGCGAAGCACATTGCGGCGCCGGTCGCCCTGCCCGGTGTTCATGAACTCGCCGAAGATGTTATCGAAAATGTCGGCGAAGGAGCCGAAATCCTGGGCGCCGTTGCCGCTGCCGTTGGCGCCGAACCCGCCGTTCCTGAAGGCGGCGTGGCCGAACCGGTCGTAGGCGGCGCGCTTTTGCGGGTCCTTGAGGCAATCGTAGGCGGCGCTGATCGCCTTGAACTTCTCCGCCGCTTCGGGACAGCCGCCGTTGCGGTCCGGATGGCACTCGAGGGCGAGCTTCCGGTAGGCGGACTTCAGCGTCCGCTCGTCGGCGTCGCGCGGGACCTGAAGCAGCTCGTAAAAATCGGACTCAGCCATCAACTACCCTCTCCCTGCAGGGAGAGGGACAGCAGCCGCGCCGCGGCGGCAGGGTGAGGGGCTGCGCTGTCCATCAACCTTGGTAAGGTCCTCATTCCACTCGTCCCTCACCCTCGCCGCTCCGCGGCTTTCCCTCTCCCCTGGGAGGGAGAGGGAAGAAGTTCAGCCCTTCTGGTCTTCGTCGACTTCGGAGAATTCGGCGTCGACGACTTCCTCGCCGCCGCCGGCCTCGCCGCCCTGAGCAGCGCCGTCGCCCGCGCCGGCGTCACCGGAAGCGGCCGAGGCCTGCTCCTTCTCATAGATCGCCTGGCCCATCTTCATCGCGACCTGGGCGAGCGCCTGAGCCTTGGTCTTGATCGACTCGGTGTCGCCGCCCTCGACCGCGGTGCGGGCCTCCTGGACCGCGCCCTCGATCTCGGACTTCAGCGAAGCGTCGATCTTGTCGCCATGCTCCTTCAGCTGCTGCTCGGTGGAGTGGATCAGGCTCTCCGCATTGTTCTTCGCCTCGGCCGCGTCGCGCCGCTTCTTGTCTTCCTCGGCGAAATGCTCGGCCTCGTTGACCATCTTCTCGATGTCGGCGTCGGAAAGGCCGCCGGACGCCTGGATTCGGATCTGCTGCTCCTTGCCGGTCCCCTTGTCCTTGGCCGAGACGTTGACGATGCCATTGGCGTCGATGTCGAACGTGACCTCGACCTGCGGCACGCCGCGCGGCGCCGGCGGGATCCCGACCAGGTCGAACTGGCCGAGCAGCTTGTTGTCGCTGGCCATCTCGCGCTCGCCCTGGAAGACCCGGATCGTCACGGCATTCTGGTTGTCCTCGGCCGTCGAGAAGGTCTGGGTCTTCTTGGTCGGGATGGTGGTGTTGCGGTCGATCATCCGGGTGAACACGCCGCCGAGGGTCTCGATCCCGAGCGACAGCGGAGTGACGTCGAGCAGCAGGACGTCCTTGACCTCGCCCTGCAGAACGCCGGCCTGGATCGCCGCGCCCATGGCGACGACCTCGTCCGGGTTGACTCCGGTATGCGGCTCCTTGCCGAAGAACTCCTTCACCGTGTCGCGAACCTTGGGCATGCGGGTCATGCCGCCGACGAGCACGACCTCGTCGACCTCGGCCGCCTTGACGCCGGCGTCGGCCAGCGCCTTCTTGCACGGCTCGAGCGTGCGCTTGATGAGGTCGGCGACGATCCGCTCCAGGTCGGAGCGGCTGATCGTCTCGACGAGGTGAAGCGGAGTCGAGCTGCCGCCTTCCATCCGCGCGGTGATGAAGGGCAGGTTGACCTCGGTGGTCTGCGCCGAGGAAAGCTCGATCTTCGCCTTCTCGGCCGCTTCCTTGAGGCGCTGAAGCGCGAGACGGTCGTTGCGAAGGTCGATATTCTCCTTCGCCTTGAACTTGTCCGCGAGATAGTCGACCAGCTTGGCGTCGAAGTCCTCACCGCCAAGGAAGGTGTCGCCGTTGGTCGACTTCACCTCAAATACGCCGTCGCCGATCTCGAGGATCGAGATGTCGAACGTGCCGCCGCCAAGATCGTAGACGGCGATCGTCTTGCCGTCCTGCTTCTCCAGCCCGTAGGCCAGCGCTGCGGCGGTCGGCTCGTTGATGATGCGCAGCACTTCGAGGCCGGCAATCTGCCCCGCGTCCTTGGTCGCCTGGCGCTGCGCGTCGTTGAAGTAGGCTGGGACGGTGATCACCGCCTGGGTGACGGTTTCGCCGAGATAGGCCTCGGCCGTCTCCTTCATCTTCTGCAGCGTGAAGGCCGAGATCTGCGACGGCGAATAATCCTTGCCGCCGGCATTAACCCACGCGTCGCCATTCGGGCCGCGCGTGATCTTGTACGGAACGAGCTCCGTATCCTTCTTGGTGATGGGATCGTCGAAGCGGCGGCCGATCAGGCGCTTGACCGCGAAGATGGTATTGTCCGGATTGGTGACCGCCTGGCGCTTGGCCGGCTGGCCGATGAGACGTTCGCCGTCCTTGGTGAAAGCGACGACGGAAGGCGTGGTGCGCGCGCCTTCGCTGTTTTCGATGACCTTGGGCTTCCCACCCTCCATTACGGCGACCGCGCTGTTGGTGGTCCCCAGATCGATACCGATCACTCTTGCCATGTCTAAACCTCTTATGCCCCGAAAATGCCGATCCGTCCGCGCCTCCCGATCAGGCAAGGCGCAGGCGTTTCGCAGGCGATATAGGAGGCGATTTTATTGCGACAAGAAGTGCGGCTGCTCTAAGGCCGCAGCGTGGTGAGGCCTTTTCCCCTCCTGGCCGCTTTGCTTGCGCTCGCCGGGTGCGGCGGCGCCGACCCTGCCCCCTCCGCCGCCCCGACGGCCACCGTGCGGCTCAACCCGGTGCCTTCGCGGCCCGCGGCCGGCTATTTCGAGGTGAGGGCCGACGGCGACCGCGGCGCGCTCCTTTCGGTGACTTCGCCGCAGGCGGCGCGCGTGGAGATGCATGAGACCACGGCCAGCGGCGCGATGAGCGGCATGCGCAGGCTGGAGCGAATTCCGGTACGCGACGGCGAGACGCTTACCTTCGCTCCCGGCGGCCGCCACCTCATGGTGTTCGATATCGACCGGCGGGTCGCCGCCGGCGGGCGGATCGACCTTGTCCTCCATTTCGAGCGCGGCGCGGCGCTGACGGTTCCGGCAGTGCTGGTGCCCACCGGCGGCGATGTCGGGCGCTGAGCGATGGCTGCAAAGGCTGCTGCCTTTCACCGGCGCGCATGCTAGCTAGCGACTCGCACAGGGGGTGAGATCATGGACGAACGGCTCGACACCTTTCGCTCGTCGACGCTGGGCTGGCTGCGCGGCACGCTCGCCGGCTGGGGCACGATCCTGCTGGCGATCGCCGGTATCGCCGGAGCTTTGCTCGTTCCCGAATGGG
>DASZEO010000342.1:0-5206 GCA_035940755.1 Allosphingosinicella sp.
CGCTCGAGGCAAAGATGGGCATCGCCCGGCGCGACGTAGACGAGGTCGGGCTCGAGCTTGCGCCGGTCCTCGGCCAGGACGACCGGGCGCCCCGAGGCGCTTTCGAGCTGCCGCGCGAAATAGGGCATGAATACCGCCGGCAGGTGCTGGGTCACGAGGAGCGGCGCGCCGATCTCGTGCGGCAGCGCGCGCAGGAATTCGGTCAGCGGGTGAAGCCCGCCGGTAGAGGCCCCGAGCGCGATGCAGCGCACCGGCCCCTCAGGCATGGCGCGAAGCCGGACGGGCGGCTCGGCGGCGGGCGCATCGCCCTGCTCCTGCTGCCGGCTTGCCCGGCCGATGCGGCGCAGGCGATCGGCGAGCACCTGGGAGAAGCGGCCGGCGAAATAGCCGGTGCCGGGCTTGGGAAGCGTGTCCGCGGCGCCCAGGGCAAGCGCGCGCACCGTGACCTCGGCGCCGTCCTCGGCCATGGAGGAGACGATCAGCACTCGGGCGCCGCGGCCGGCGCGCAGAATTTCGGGCAAGGCGTCGAGGCCGCTGGCGCCGGGCATCTCGACGTCGAGCAGGACGATGTCCACCTGCACCGTCTTCAGCGCGTCGAGCGCCTCGCGGCTGTTGGCGGCAAGCGCGGCCACCTCGAAGGCAGGGTCGGCAGCAACCATGCGTGCCAGCACCGCCCTTGCGACCGCCGAATCGTCGACGATCATCAGCCTGATGGGCGGCTCGGCGGCCGGCTCGTGACGCCGCCGCCGCGCAGTGGCGCAGTGCGCGTTCACGCGATTCCGACGATCTGGAGCTTGCTGTGCAGAGTGTCGCGGTCGAACGGCTTCATCACATATTCGTCGGCGCCGGCGGCGAGCGCTGCGCGGATGTGGGCGATGTCGTTCTCGGTCGTGCAGAAGACGACCTTGGGCTGCTCCGGCCAATCCGACTGGCGAAGCGCGCGAAGGAACTCCATGCCGCTCATCACCGGCATGTTCCAGTCGAGCAGGATCACGTCCGGCATGCTGGCCGCGCAGCAGCTCAGCGCCTCGCGGCCGTGCTCGGCCTCGGCGACGGTGAAATCGAGAGTCTCGAGGATGTGGCGGGCGACCTTGCGGATCACCTTGCTATCGTCGACGACCAGACAGCTTCTCATGTCAGGCGCTCCGCTGCTCAGGGGCGGTAAGGTAACGGGAAGAGGTAATCACAACTTTAAAGCTCACGCGGCCTGCGCCGCCGATCCGGCGATCAGCCGGTGCGGATCGACGAGCAGGTGGAGATCGCCGCCGCATTCGACCATCGCCGTAGCGACCCGGTCCCACCCGGGACCCACCGGCGCGCGCAGCGGCACGGAGGGCCCGGCGGGTTCGGTCACGTCTTCGACGGAGTCGACGAGCAGGGCATAAGGGTGGCCGCCCGAGGGGACGACAATCGCCTCCGGCAAGGCGGCGGGCGGGCTGCAGCCAAGACCGAGCGACGAGTGGCAATCGATCACGGTCAGCACGCGGCTGCGCAGCGCCGACAGGCCGGCGACGTGAGGGGCGGAGCGGGGCGCGGGCGTGATGCCCTCGAGCTCCACCACCCCCTCCACTTCGGACGCGGGAATGGCGACGCGGCGGCCGGCGAGGCGGACGATCAGGAGGAGGTCATTCATGGCCGCGCCCCTTGCCTGCGCCGCGGCTCAGCGCATCGAGCAGCCCGGCACGGTCGTAGCGGTAGATGCTGTTGTCGTTCTCGCCCGAACACTGACGGCGGGAGCGGATTCGAAGCACCTCGCCGGCGGCGACCGGCGGCGAGTCGACAGCGTCGGCGCTGGCGATCAGGATGTCGGCGGCGACGCCTTCCGCCGCGGCGACGACGCGGTAGCCGAGGCTCTCGATCAGCGGCCGAAGGATGGTCTCCATCCACGGGTCGCCCGTCGGGATGGCGCACACCGGGACCTGCTCGCCCGCGGGTGCGGCGTCGGCATGGGTGGCGAACAGCCAATAGGGGTCGAGCAGCTCCACCTGGGCGCCGTCGATCAGCGCCACGCCCGCCACCTCGCCCTCCGCAGGAGACGGCTGCAGGTCGAAGGAAAGCGAGCGAATGTCGATCACTTCGGCGAAAGCGTAAGCGAGCTCGGCCTCGCCGTCCGTGAGGCGCAGGATCCGCGCGGGACCCGCAGGCGGCGCGTCGCACCCGGCGAGCGGCAGGATGCGTTCCCCGATCGCCACGCGAAGCCTTCCGGCGGTGAAGGCCACGGCTTCCGGCGCAACCGCCTCAATCCGCTCAAGCGCCGCGATCGGCACCGCACGCTCACGGCCGGCGAGATCGCGGAACAGCAGCAGCATCGACTCCGGCGCGGCGCGGTCGCCAGTCGGCTCCGGCGCGGGCTCCGGATCCGAAGCCTCCTCTTCGCCGAAACCGGCGGCTTCAGCCATTCCGGACGGGTCAAGCAGCAGGATCGGCCGGCCGTCCTCGGCAAGCGTCGTTCCGGCGTAGAGGCCTGCGGCCATGACCGGCGGAGCGGCAGGCTTGACGACCAGCTCCTCATGATCGTGGACGGCGTCGACGGCGAGCGCATAGACTTCGCCGCCCGCCGGCTTGAGCAGGATCAGCTTGCGGTCCTGCACCGCGCCCGCATCGGCCGTGCCCAGCAGAGCGGCCAGGCTCACGAGAGGTACCCGGCGGCCGCGGACCGTCGCCACCTCGGCCTCGCCGACCGCCTCGATGCGAACGGCCTGGCCGGCGGGGCGCAGTATCTCTTCGATCGCCGCGCGCGGAATGGCGAAGAGCTGGCCGCCGGCGCTCACCGTCAGCGCGGGGATGATGGTCAAGGTGAGCGGGACGCGGATGCAGAGCCTGACGCCCTGGCCGGGGCGGGAGTCGATGTCTACGAGGCCGCCGATCCGCTCGACATTGGCCCGCACCACGTCCATGCCCACGCCGCGCCCGGAAATCGCAGTGACCTCGCCGGCCGTGGAAAGGCCGGGCGTGAAGATGAGCGCCGTCTTCTGCGCCGGAGAAAGCCGCTCGGCGCGCTCGCCGTTAAGCAGGCCAGCGGTGATGGCGCTGCGGACCAGCGCCTCGCCGTCGATGCCGCGGCCGTCGTCGCTGATCTCGATGAGGATCTGGTTCCCGGCCTGGCGGGCACAGACCTTGAGCCGCCCGGCGGCCTCCTTGCCCGCTTGCGCACGGTCGGCGGCCGGCTCGATGCCGTGGTCGATCGCGTTGCGCACGATGTGGGTGAGCGGATCGCGGATCATCTCGATCATCTCGCGGTCGAGCTCGACGTCGCCGCCTTCCACCTCGAGCCGGACCTGCTTGCCGAGCTCGCCGGCAAGGTCGCGCACCATCCGCGGAAGCGCCGAGAAGAGGTTGTCGATCCGCTGCATACGCGTGCGGGTGATGGCGTCGCGGATGTCGGCGATGCAGGCGGAAACCCGCTCGAATGCCGCCTCCACCGCGACGTCGCGCGGCGCGTCGCGAAGCCGGCGGGCGAGCTCGTTGCGGGCGAGCACCGCATCGGACACCCCGCTCATCATCCGGTCGAGCAGGTCGACCGACAGGCGGATGCTGCGCATCGCCTTCTTCGTCTCCGGGGCGGCGGCGGGCTCGGGCTCGAGCGCGGGCGGCGCCGCCTCGCCGGTCAGGGCGGCGATCAGAAGCTCGTCATCCTCGCTGGCCAGCGCCTCGCCGGTCTCCAGCGCCTGGACCAGCTCCCCGATCCGGTCGATGACGGCAAGGACCGCGCTGACCAGCTTGGCGTCGGCGCCGCGGCGGCCGGAGCGCGCCTCGGCAAGCGCGTCCTCGGCAGCGTGGCTGAGCTGGCGCAGCCGCGGCAGGTCGAAGAAGCCGCAATTGCCCTTGACGGTGTGGACGAACCGGAAAATCTCGTCGAGCCGGGCCCGGTCCGACGGATCCGCCTCCCACGCCACGATCGCGCCCGCGAGCGCCTGCAGCATCTCACGGGTCTCGGCGAGGAAGTCGTTGATCAGATCGTCCATGGCTCCGTCCGCGGTTCGGACAGCCTTATGCGGAGCCGATGGTAAAGAAGGCGTTTACCGGTCGAGCCGGCGGCCGCCTCAGGCCGGGAGGCTGGCGCCGATCAGGAGCATGCCTTCTTCGCCGTCGGCGACCTGGACCTGGCCGGCGCCTTCCTGGACCAGGCAGTGGACCAGCCAGGCGGCGGCGGCGCGCGGGGCGACGTCGTCGGCGGCGGTCTCGCCGACCAGGACGTTCTTGAGCTCGGGATCGAGGACGATGCGCGGTCCCTCGGCGCGAACGACGATGTCGAGGCCGCCATCGTGCTTCTCGGCGCCGACGTCGAGGCTGCCGCCGCGAACGAGGGCGTCGCCGGCTATGAGAACGATGTTGAGCAGCACTTTCAGCGCGGCTTTGCTCATCGTCGGCTCCTCGACCATCCAGCCGAGCCGGATGCGGCCGTCGCCGCCGAACAGGCCCTCGATCGCGGCGCGCGCCTCGCGCGTGTCGACCTCGTCGGCGAAGCCGCCGGCCGCGCCGAAGGCCAGGCGGAAGAATTTGAGCTTGTTGGCCGAGGCCCGTGCACTCTCGGCGAGCAGGTCCAGGCACCGAGCCCGCATTTCGGGATCGTGCTCGTCGGCGAGGAGCTCGATGCCGTTGTTCAGCGCCCCGACCGGGGACAGCAGATCGTGGCACAGGCGCGAGCAGAGCAGGCTGGCGAATTCGTGGGATTTCATGCGGCTGGTGCCCCCTGCCTCAAGCTAGATGCCCGCCCTGTATTGGCCGCTGCGAGTCGCCGATGCAAGCGCCCTGCCCTCCTCCTGCTGCGCCCACAAGGCCGGGCGCGCGGCGGCGTTGGCCGGGTCGCCGGACGGGATCTGCGCTCGGAACGCGTCGGTGAAGACGCCGTCGACGCGCATGCTGAAGGCTAGGCCGGGCGCGGCGTCAGCGCCGTGATATTGGTTGACCGTGTCGAACCAGGCCGAATGCGAGCGGACATAGGTTTTCTCCCCGCTCGCCGGGTCCAGCATGTAGAAGGGCTTGGCCAGATTGGTGCGGAACCATATAAATTCGTGGCAATGTTCTGCGCGGTCGTGATCGCGGTGGGCACTCACCGCGCGGCCGCTGTCGTCGTACATGATCAGCATCCGTGCCGTCGCTTCGAAGGGGAGGGTGGCGATGAAGGCCATCAGCTCCGGAAAGTCGTCCGCGTCGGGCGAGCGGCTCCACAGCTCGGTGCGATCGAGGTCGTAATAATCCTCCT
>DASZEO010000343.1:0-1736 GCA_035940755.1 Allosphingosinicella sp.
TCCATGGCCGGATCCTTCCGAACCGCTGAACCAGGCTGATTCAAGATAGGTTCCGAATCGCACGGCGAGTCGCCGCGCCGGAGCGACAGCTTATTGCGATTTGGACCGCAAGGGCCCATCTTCGCTGCGGCAAGGGCAAGAGAGTTGTTCGAGGAAGAAGCGCTGAATTCCCACTTCGTTTACGTGGTGGACGATGATCGCGACGTTCGCCGCTCGCTGAGCTTCATGCTGGGCGCCTCCGAGATACGCTCCCACCCCTTCGGGTCCGGCGAGGACTTCCTCGACGCCGTGCCGGACCTGCAGCCGGGCTGCGTGCTGCTCGACCTGCAGATGCCGCAGATGGACGGCTTTCATGTCATGGCCGAGCTTTCGCGGCGCGAGATCGACTGGCCGGTGATTGTCATGACCGGGCATGGCGAAGTGCCCGTCGCGGTGAGGGCGATGAAGCTGGGCGCCGTCGACTTTATCGAGAAGCCTTTCTCCGAACAGGCCCTCCTCGCCTCCTTCGGCAACGCTTTCTCGCTGCTTACGGCGCGCGAGGAGACCGGGCGCCGGCGGCGCGAGGCGCGCGAGCGGGTCCGCCATCTCACCGGACGGGAAAGCGAGATCCTGCTGGGCCTGCTGGCCGGCGAATCGAACAAGCAGCTCGCCTCGCGGCTCGGCATCAGCCTTCGCACGGTGGAGATGCACCGCGGCAACATGATGGACCGGCTCGGCGTGACGAGCCTCGCCGAGGCGCTGTCGCTCGCGCTCGATGCGGGGCTGGAGCCGGCGCGGCCGCCGAATGCCTGAACATAAGGAGCCGCCCGGCTTATTCGGACGTTGTAAGTTCATGCTCCGCGCGGCGCCGGAGCTCAGCCAGGAGGAATAAAGATGGCGGTACAGCAGGCAATCTTCGCCGGCGGCTGCTTCTGGTGCACCGAGGCGGTGTTCAAGGACCTGATCGGGGTCGAGGGCGTCGAAAGCGGCTATATCGGCGGTGACGTGGCGGACCCGACCTACCGCCAAGTCTGCGGCGGCGACACCGGTCACGCCGAGGCGATCCGGGTCACCTATGACGACGAAGCGATCGGCTATGACGAGCTGCTCGACATCTTTTTCGCCACTCATGATCCGACGCAGCTGAACCGCCAGGGCAATGATATCGGCACCCAATACCGCTCCGCCATCTTCCCCAATTCGGACCAGCAGGAGCAGGCGGCGCGCCGCGGCATCGAGCGGGCGCAGGCGAACTGGCCCCAGCCGATCGTCACGACGATCGAGCCGCTCGGCCAATGGTGGCCCGCGGAAGGCTATCACCAGGATTATTGGGAGGGCGAAGGGCAGCGCAATCCCTATTGCCTCGCCATCATCCCGCCCAAGCTCCAGAAGCTGCGCAAGAGCTTCTCCGAAAGGCTCAAGGGGCAGCCCGCCGCCTGAGGCTAGCCGAACAGCTTGGACAGCGCGAAAGCGGCGAGGAACCCGGCGACGGCGATCATTCCCGCAAAGTCATGGGTGCCTTCGAAGGCTTCGGGCACCATCGTGTCGACGATCATCGCCAGGATCGCGCCCGCAGCGAGCGCCTGCACGCCGGCCACCGCCACGGGGGATACTCCGGCAAAGGCCACATAGCCGACCCACGCCGCGATCCCGGCGGCAAGCGCCACCGCCGCCCACAGCAGGAAGACGAAGGCCGCGCGGCGTCCTTCGGCCTTCATTCCAGCGGCGCTTGAAAGGCCTTCGGGCAGGTTCGAAAG
>DASZEO010000344.1:0-2162 GCA_035940755.1 Allosphingosinicella sp.
CTTCGGAGCGGGCCATAAGGTGATTCTCGTCGGCTGGAGCCTGGGCGGCATCTATGCGCGGGTGGCGGCGCAGGAGCGGCCGGACCTGGTCGAGAAGGTCGTGACTCTCGGCTCGCCCTTTGCCGGCGACCGGCGCCGCAACAACAATGTCTGGCGCCTCTACGAGCTGGTCGCGGGCCATCCGGTCAACGATCCCCCGATCGACAAGGACCCGGAGGCGAAGCCGCCGGTGCCGACGCTCGCCATCTGGTCGCGGCGCGACGGCATCGTTTCTCCCGCCGGTGCTCGGGGAGAGCCTTCGCAGCGGGACTCGGAGCTCGAGCTGGACTGCAGCCACATGGGCTTCGCGGTCAGCGCGAGGGCCTATCCGAAGATCGTCGAGGCCGTCCGCCGCTTCAGCTGAGGAAAGGCGCGGCCACTTCCGGCGGCACGCGCAGCGGCCGTCCGGTCGCCTTGTCGAGCATCGCCCAGGTGGTCTTGGCGCGCACGCGCGACTTGCCGTCGTCGCCGACGAATTCCATGTGCCTGACGAAGCGCGCGCCCTGCGGCGGGTCTGGGACCCAGGTTCGGCCGGTGACGGTCTCGCCCGGGCGGACGGCGCGCAGATAGTCGATCTCGTGCCGGGTCACGACCCAGACATAAGCGTCGCGGTGCTCCGGACGCGCCGTGATCTGCCAGTGGGCGGTGGCGATGTCCTGGATCCAGCGGACCCAGGCGGCATTGTTGACGTGGCCGAGCTCGTCAATGTCCTCGGCCGAGGCAGTGATCCGCTTTTCGAAGCGCGTCACTGCGCTCCCATCTGGGTGAGGATGAAGGCGTAGGCTTCCGCCACTTCCCTGAGGCGGGTCCACCTCCCCGACTGGCCGCCATGGCCGGCGCCCATGTTGATCTTCAGCAGCAGCAGATTGTCGTCGGTCTTGGTCGCCCTCAGGCGCGCCGCCCATTTGGCCGGCTCCCAATAGGTGACTCGCGGGTCGTTGAGGCCGCCGGTGATCAGCATCGGCGGATAGTTCTGGGCGCGGACATTGTCGTAGGGGCTGTAGCTGCGCATCAGTTCGAAAGCGGCGCGATCCGTGATCGGGTTGCCCCATTCATTCCATTCGCCCGGGGTGAGCGGCAGGCTCTCGTCGAGCATCGTGTTGACGACGTCGACGAAGGGGACGTCGGCCACGACCGCGCCCCATAGCTCGGGCGCCTGGTTGACGACGGCGCCCATCAGCTCGCCGCCGGCCGAGCCGCCCTGGATGGCGATGTTGCCGGCGCGGGTGTAATTTTGCGCGATCAGCCCGCGCGCCGCGTCGACGAAGTCGTTGAACGTGTTGGTGCGGTGGGTGCGGGTGCCGTTCAAATACCAGCCATAGCCCATCTCGTCGCCGCCGCGGATATGGGCGATGGCGAAGGCGTAGCCGCGGTCGATCAGGCTGAAGCGGTTGGTGTTGAAGCCCGGCGCAGTCGCGATCCCGTAGGCCCCGTAGGCGTAGAGGAAGACGCGGCCTCGGCCGTTCTTCTCGAAGCCGCGGCGATAGATGATCGAGACCGGGATTTGCGCCCCGTCCCGCGCCGGCACCATGATCCGCTCCGTCACATACTGCGTGGGATCGTAGCCCGAGGGGATTTGCTGGACCTTCAGAGTCTCGAGCCGGCCGTCGGCCGGGTGGAAGTCGTAGACGGTCGGCGGAGTGACCATCGAGCTGTAGTTGAGGCGGTAGGCGGCGGGCGCATATTCCGGATTGCTGCCGAGGCCGACCGTGTAGGCCGCCTCGCCAAACGGGATTCGCCGCTCGGCGCCGTCATAGGCGCGCAGCCGGATCTGGTCGAGGCCGTGGACCCGTTCGGTCACGGCGAGATGGTCGCGAAAGGCCGTGATCCCGCGCAGATAGACCTCGTCGGAACCGGGGATCACCGTGCGCCAGTCGCCGGGATGCTGGGGCGTCGCCTCGGCCAGGCGGAAGTTGACGTGATCGTCGTTGGTGAGGATCCACAGCTTCCCATGGCTCGCATCGACCGAATATTGGATATCGGGGCGCCGCCGCGCGATCAGCACCGGCGTCGCTGCGGGATTGTTCGCCGGGACGAAGCGGACCTCGTTGGAGCTGTTCTCGCCGGTGTTGATGAAGATGAGGCTCCGGTCCTGTGAGCGGCTGACCCCGACGGTGAAGGCG
>DASZEO010000345.1:0-2419 GCA_035940755.1 Allosphingosinicella sp.
GAGGATGAAGGCGTTGCCGCAGGCGATGGCGACTCCGAACATCCACATCGGGATCATCGCCGGGAAGTTGAACGGGGTGATGCCCGCGACGATGCCGAGCGGCTGGCGCATCGAATAGACATCGATGCCGGGGCCGGCGCCGTGCGTATATTCGCCCTTGAGGGCGTGCGGAATGCCGCAGGCGAACTCGATCACCTCCAGCCCGCGCTGAACGTCGCCTTTGGCGTCGGCGATGACCTTGCCATGCTCCGACGCCAGCAGCAGCGCCAGGTCGTCGATGTTCTGCTCGACCAGCTCCTTGAACCTGAACATGACGCGCGCGCGGCGCTGAGGGTTGGTCGCCGCCCAGGCCGGGAAGGCGTTGCGGGCCGCGGCGACGGCCTGTTCCAGGTCCGCGCGGCTGCCGAAGCGCACATGCGCCTGCACGCCGCCGCTATTGGGATCGAAGACGTCGCCCTGCCGTTCGCCGGCCGCATAGCCGGCCCCGGCGATGAAATGATCGATGGTGCGCATGAACTGCCTCGGGAAAGTCGGGTGCCGCGGTGATGGCGAGCCCCTAGCCAAGGCCGAACGGAAATGCCAGTTGCCATTCCTCCCCGGAACGGGGCCGATTAGGAGATAGGATGAAGCTGGCCTCACTCAAATCCGGGCGGGACGGGCGTCTCGTCGTCGTCAGCCGCGACCTCGCCTGGTGCGCGGACGCGACGCACATCGTGCCGACGCTTCAGGCCGCGTTGGACGACTGGCCGGCCGTCGAGCCGCAGCTGCAGCTGCTCGCGACCGACCTCGCCCACGACGCGGTCCCCAAGGAGCGGTTCCACGAGCGGCAGGCGGACGCGCCGCTGCCCCGCGCCTATCAGTGGGCGGACGGGTCGGCCTACGTGAACCATGTCGAGCTGGTCCGCAAAGCGCGCGGCGCCGAGATGCCGGAGAGCTTCTGGACCGATCCGCTCATGTACCAGGGTGCGTCGGACGAGATGCTGGCGCCGCGCGAACCGATCCCGCTGGCGGACGAAAGCTGGGGCTGCGACCTCGAGGCGGAGATCGTCGTCGTCACCGGCGACGTGCCGCGAGGCGTCTCCCGCGAGGAGGCGCTGGAGCAGGTCAGGCTGATCGGCCTCGTCAACGACGTCTCGCTGCGCAATCTCATTCCCGCCGAGCTGGCGAAGGGCTTCGGCTTCCTCCAGTCGAAGCCGGCCTCGGCGCTCTCGCCGGTGCTGGTCACTCCGGACGAGCTCGGGGAGGCATGGCGCGACGGCAAGCTGCACGGAGTGCTGAAGGTCGACCTCAACGGCCGCCCCTTCGGCCGCGCCGACGCCGGGGAGGACATGACCTTCGATTTCGGCACGCTCATCGCCCACCTCGCGAAGACCCGCAACC
Source organism: Allosphingosinicella sp. (assembly GCA_035940755.1). Lineage (GTDB taxonomy): Bacteria > Pseudomonadota > Alphaproteobacteria > Sphingomonadales > Sphingomonadaceae > Allosphingosinicella. The sequence continues at coordinate 1,381 of DASZEO010000345.1, forward strand.
TCTCCGCCGGCTCGATCCTCGGCTCAGGCACGGTCTCCAACCGCGACGAGGACGGCGGCCCGGGCAAGCCGGTCGACCGGGGCGGGCGCGGCTATTCGTGCCTTGCCGAGCTGCGCACCGTCGAGACGATCCTCGACGGCAAGCCCGCGACCCCCTTCCTTAAGCACGGCGACACCGTCCGCATCTGGATGGACGACGACCGCGGCCACCCCATCTTCGGCGTCATCGAGCAAACGGTCGTCGCTCAGTAAAGCTGGTAAGGCCGCCGCTCCTCGACCCAGGCCTCCTCGTCGGGCGTCGTCAGCGCCTCCAGGTCCTCGGCCCCGGCGTCTGGCTGGTCGACCCACTCGCGCAGCGCCGGGCCGCCGTTGATGACGTCGATGGCGAGCTTGTCGAACTCATATTCATAGGCGAAATCGCGCCACAGATCGTAGTCCGGCTGGAGGCGGCGGATCGCCTTGAAGGCGAGCGCCTGGAGCCGCCAGGGGCGAAAGGCGTCATGCTCGTAAGCGGGGCCTTCGGTGTGGATCTGGACGCCGTGGCACAGCTTGCCGACATGCTTGTGGAACGTCGGCTGAAAGGCGCATTCGCGAAGGACGCAGCCCTCCAGCCACTGGGGCGCCAGGCGCCGCATCTCCGCAATCACCGCTCTGGCATCGATGTCCGGCGCGCCGAACAGCTCGAGCGGGCGGGTCGTGCCGCGGCCTTCGGAAAGCGTGGTGCCTTCGAGCATCACCGTGCCGGCATAAGCGCGCGCCATCCACAGATTGGGGGCATTGGGGCTCGGGTTGATCCAGACGCGCTCGCTAAGCGGCCAGCCGAAGCCGGGCGCCGCCGCGGGCTCGTACCCTTCCATTTCGATGACGCGATAGTCCACGTCGAGGTTGAAGCGATGGATGAACCAGCGGCCCATTTCGCCCAGGGTCAGCCCGTGGCGCATCGGCATTGGGCCGGCGCCGACGAAGCTCTCCCAGCCCGGGCGCAGCGTCAGCCCCTCGACGGGGCGGCCGGCGGGATTGGGCCGGTCGAGCACCCAGAC
>DASZEO010000346.1:0-3516 GCA_035940755.1 Allosphingosinicella sp.
CGTCCTTCAACTCGGGCGGCGGGAGGGTCTTGCGTTTCACCGCCCCTCCCGCACCGCCCGCGCGTGGCGCTCGATCAGCATCACCCAGGCATTCTCGCCGTTCCTGGCCATCGGCGCGAAGATGACGGGCTGGTCCTCGCCCGGTTCGGCGAGCGGCTCGACGACGGCGACTCGCGTCCGCCAGGGGCTGTCGCTGGCGACGGCGCCGATCACCATGTCGAGCCTTCCTTCCTCCAGATCGAGGAGCAGCGGCTCGAGCGGCCCCTGCCGCGTCACGGGGCGGGCGCCGGTCTCCCGCGCCACCAGCGCCAGGAAGGCCGCCTGCCGCCTCTGGAGATCGCCGCCGGCGCCGGGCGCGACGATGCCGAGCGCGAAGCGGTGCTCGGCCCGAACGCGCTCGAGCGTGCTGTCGGCATCCTTCGGCAGCGCCGAACAGGCCGCCGCCAGCAGCAGGCAAGCGCAAGGCCACTTCATTACGGGTACAGAACGCTGTTGCGCGGCACGCGTTCCTAGGGTGCCCGGCTGCCCAACACGCCCGGGACGATCGCCGCCAGGCGAACGAAGAAGGGATTGGCGGTGGCCCTGAGCAGGTCCGCAGCCAACTCCGGCGAGGGAGACTGCTCTGCGCACGCAGCCTTCCAGGCCGCCGCGCAGGGGAGGATGGCGGTGAGGAATTCGCGCAGCTGGCGCAGCAGCTCGCCGCATCCATCCTGCTGCGACACCCATTTCAGGATGTCCGGATCGAGCAGGTTCCATTCCTCGGGCGGGAGGATCCGGGTGCCGCGGCGCGGCCAGGCGCCGAGCAGCCCCTTTGCCGTCAGCATCTTTACCGCCTCGCGGACGACCGACCGGCTGACGCCGTGGAGCTTCGCCAGCTCGGCTTCGGTGGGAAAGGCGCGGCCGGCGAAACGGCCGGCGACGATGTCACCGCCGAGCCGCTCCGCCAGCGCGAACGTGAGATTGCGTCCGCCCTCGGCCCCTGCCGCCACAGGCCTCAGCGCCCTGCGGCGATTGCCCGCGACGCTCGCGCCATCTCGACCCGATTGGAGTGCTCGCGAAGCGCAGCGTGCAGCGCTAACTCGAACGGGCGCCGGCATTCGATCAGGTTGCTGTGGTCGTAGGCGCTGAGCGTCGCGGCCGCGCCGCAGGCGGCGCGCGCGGCGGCGCGGAAGCGCGCCAACAGCGCCTCCCGCCCGTCACGCGTGCCGAGATCGAGGTCGTTGCTCTCGATCGTAACCCGAAACGCCTCGCCGGCCGTTACTTGGGCCGGCTGAGCAGCCGAGGCCGGAGTCCCGGCATTCGCAGCGATCGCGGCAAGTCCGCAAATAATATAGCGCATCTTCATTTCTGCCTCCTTTTAGCTTCCTGTTTCGAAGCTTGGACGGCGGCAGAAGAGGTCTTGGATGCAGCTTCTGTAAACGACTTTTATATTTTGGCGTTTGCCTGTCGCTCTTTTGTCAGACGACGGTGCGCGGCGCCCGGCGGGTAATCAGCCAGATCAGCAGCAGCGGCAGCGCCGCCGGCCAGGCCAGCTCCGGCGCCTCGGCCAGCACCGCCTGAACGGCCTCGGCCCGCGCGATGATCGCCAGGCTCGCGGCAAGCGCCGCCAGCACCATCGCCTCGCCGATCAGCTGGCCGGCGATCCGCCGCCGCCAGCGCCGGTAGCGCTCGGCCTCGACCACCGCCAAAGCGACCCGCGCCACGAAAGGCTCGTCGACGCCGCGCTCCGGCGGCGCCAGCTCAGCCGCCAGCAAGGCAGCGAAGGCTTCATCGGAGGCGCCGGGGCCTAGCTCAGCATCGCTCGACATTTTCGCTTCGCCCTCAACACATGGCTTTTCAGCGTCCCCAGCGGGATCGACAGGATAGCGGCCGCCTCGCCGTGCGACCAGCCATGGCCTTCGCACAGCACCAGGGCCGCCCGCTCCACCGGCGCCAGCCGTTCCAGCGCTCGGGCGAGGTCGAGCCTGGGCTCGCTGCTCGGCGCCTCCACGTCGTCGCCGAGATCGGCCGCGGCTTCGCGCTTGCGCGCTTCGCGCCGCCCGGCGCGCGCGGAGTCGAGGAAGCAGCGCCAGGCGATGGCGTGGAGCCAGGTGGAAAAGCCCGCCTCGCCGCGAAACCGCCCCGCCGACTGCCAGGCCTTGACGAAGCTTTGCTGGGCCAGCTCGTCGGCCGCATCGGCGCCCGCCACTCGCCCGAGGAACGCGCGCAACGCCTTTTCATGACGCGCGACGAGCACGCCGAACGCCGCCTGGTCGCCGCGCGATACGCGCTCCAATAACGCGGCGTCATCGTCAGGGCCTGGCGGCAAGGCTGCGCTCGTCGGTCCGGCGGAGCCACAGATGGCGCCCGAGCAGCACCAGGCCGACCAGGATCGGGAACAGCGACGCGCCGATCCCGTACCTGATCCAGTCCGGATCGTTGACGATCAGCGCCATGCCGAGGATGGCGAGGCCGACGGCGATCAGCACCAGGCCGTTGCGGTCGTCGCCCGAATCGTCGCCGCCGCCCTCGCTCTGGCCGATTTTGTCGATCAGCACCGGCGACATCGGCGAATCGCGCCCGATCGCCTCGCGCAACGTGCGGTGGAGCAGCCAAGCCTGGATCAGCCGGATGACGTAGACGAAGCCGCACAGCAGGATGATCCCTACTGCCATGTCCGAGAACATTTGGGTGATGGGCATCAGCAAAGCTCCTGCAGCGTGGAGCGGCGCCCGCCCCATCTTCTCGGCCCTTTGACGCCGCCATTCCGCTGCCCGGATGCAGCGGCCTAAAAATTATTGCGCCGGCGCCTGGCGCGCCACCAGCAGGAAGCGGAATTCGTGCTCGGAAGGGCCGCTGTCGAACACCATTTCCCCTTCGCCCGCGGCCGAGGCCTCGAAGCGCAGGACGACGGTTCCGCCCGAGCCGGCCGCGTCCGGATCGTCCACTTCGAAGCGCGAGGCGGTCTGGCGGACGTTCGGTGGAAGCGTCTGCGCCCGCCACTCGTCGGGCGGGTAGATCGTCTCGTTGCCGTACAGCCGCACCTCGAACGGCTCCCCCACGCGCACCGTGACTGACCCTTTCTGCTGCTGAGTCACGACCACCACCGCCCGCGGCAGGTTCTGGCGCGGCGCAGCGGGGGAGGACTGGTTTGCGGAGCCGTTCGCCTCCTGGGTCGCGCCGCAGCCGGCGGCGGCGGCGAAGATCAGCAGCGGAACGGCGAATCGCACCATGGCAGCTCCCCCGGGCAGACCTGCCCAGTCTGCCGGGGTTGCCTCGAACTTACCAGTGGCCGGCGCGGTCCTCTTAAAGCCGTAGCGACAAGGTGGCGCCGGTGGCGAAGTCGGTGCTGTTGGTGCTGAAGCCCGTCGTCGCATAGACCACCAGGCGCGTGCGCGCGCTGAGGCGAAGGCTCGTCCATGCGGTCGCCTCGCTGATGTCGCCGGAGCCGACGCGCGTGCCTTCCTGCCAGTAATAGTCGCCGCCGATGCTCACGCCCGGCGACAGCCGGTAGCTGGCGCCGGCGCCGGCGATCCA
>DASZEO010000347.1:0-6248 GCA_035940755.1 Allosphingosinicella sp.
CCGGTGCGGCGGTCCATGACGTACATGAAGCCGGTCCGTCCCGGGCGGACCAGCACCTCGCGGCGGCGGCCGTTGACCGGCATGTCGAGCAGGATGCTCTCGTTGATGTCGTCATGGTCGAACAGGTCGTGCGGGCTGGACTGGTAGAACCAGCGCGCCTGGCCGGTGGCGATGTCGCGGGCGAAGATGCCTGCGGTCCATTTGTTGTCGCCGGGCCGCTGCTCGGGGTTCCAAGGCCCCGGATTGCCGGTGCCGTAATAGATCATCCGAAGCTGCGGATCGTAGCTGATCCAGCCCCAGGGATTGCCGCCGCCCATGCGCCAGGCTTCCGGCGGCCAGCTGTGGATGCCGAGGTCGCGGCCCTGGTCGGTGGCGTAGAAGGGGTGGAATTCGGGGCCGATCAGCACTTCGGCGTCGGGGCCGGTGCTGTAGGCTTTCCAGACCAGCGCGCCGCTGCCCGCGTCCAGTGCGGCGAGCCAGCCGCGCACGCCGAACTCGCCGCCCGAGCTTCCGACCAGCACCCGGTTTTCGGCGACCAGAGGCGCCATGGTGATGGTCTCGCCGATATTGATGTTGGCGAGGCGGGTGCGCCAGATCTCGCGGCCGCTGGCGGCGTCGAGGGCGATGGTCTGACCGTCGAGCGTGTTGAAGAACAGGCGGCCCCCGGCGAACACCGCGCCGCGGTTGACGACGTCGCAGCAGGCGACGCCCTGGGCGGTGGAGACGGGGCGCGGGCGGAACACCCACCGCACCGGGTTGCGGGGCTGCGTCAGGTCGAGCGCGTAGACGAAGTTCGGGAAGGGGGTGACGATGTACATCATCGTCCCCACCACCAGCGGAGCCGCCTCGTGGCCGCGCGGGATGCCGGTGTCGAAGGTGAAGACCGGGCGGAGGTTGGCGACGTTGGCGGCGCTGATCTGGTTGAGCGCGCTGTAGCGGGTGCCGGCATAATCGGCCGAGGGCATGGTCCACTGCCCGTCCTCCGCTCGGGCGGCGGCGGGGGCGGGGACGGCGCGCGCGTCCGGCCGGGGCAGCGGCGCCAGGGTTTCCAGAACGGCTTGTCTGGCTTGCGGCTCGCGGGGCGGGTGCGGCCACAGCAAGGCGAGGAGAGCCACGGCGGCGGCAAGGATGACCGCGAAAAGGCCGAACTTGCCGAGCCGTTTCAGCACCGCCAGCCGACGTCCCCTGTTGCCGCGCCTGTCGAGCCGCGCTTGTAGCGGAAGAGGAGGGGTCTGGAGGAGCGCCAAATCCTTAACATGGATCAGGGCTCCACCACCGCCGCCAAGCCCCAGGGGCGGTTACCCACAGGAATCCGTGCGACGACGCGCATCGTCGCCGTGTCGACGACAGCGACGTCGTTCGAGGGCCCGTTGGCGGTGAAGGCGAAGCGGCCGTCGGGGCTGAGCGCCACGCCCCAGGGGCGGTCGCCGACTTCGGCCGAGCCGCTGGTGCGCAGGGTGGCGGCGTCGAGCCGGATCAGCCGGCGGCCGCGGCCGGTGCTGACGAAGAGCGCTGCGCCGTCGCGGCTCTGGACGATGCCCATCGGGCGGCTGTTCTCGCCCTCGATGCGCGCGCGGCCGGCGACTCGCGCGCTCGCCAAGTCCACGGCCGTGATCGAGCCGTCATTCTCGCCCGGCACGAAGGCGCGGCGGCCGTCGCGGCTGAAGGCGGCGTTGCGCGGCCGCTCGCCGACCGGCACCCGCGCTCGTACCCGCGGGCCCGCGGCATCGACGACGACGAGGCTGTTCGCTTCTTCGGAGGTGACGAGGATCGTGCGGCCGTCGGGGGAGACGGCGACGCCTTCGGGTTCGCCGCCGACGTCGAGGCTGGCGAGGACCCCGCCCTGCCGCGAGTCGAGCACCGCCAGCCGTCCCGTGTCCTCGCTCGCGACATAGAGGCGGCGGCCGTCGGAGCTGACCGCGACCTGTTCAGGGTCGGAGACGCCGCGAAGCACGCGAAGTACCCGGCCCGAGGCGATGTCGAAGACGGCGACGCCGTCGGCCGCCTTGTCGGCGGGAAGAAGCGCCGATTCGTCGATTCCCGGGCCGGCGGCGGGCGAGCCGCTCAGCGCGATGTAGAGCAGGCGCCCGTCCGGGCTCGGCGCGATCCCGCGCGGGCGCTTGCCGAGGCGGATGCGCGAGGTCTCACGCCGCGCCTGCGGATCGACGATCGACAGGTCGCCGGAGCCTTCGTTGGTGACGTAGAGCCGAAGCGCTTTTTCAGGCGGCGAGTGCGCGGGCGACCCGCAGGCGGCCAGCAGGAAGATGATGAAAGCGTGGAAAGAAGCGGCGACAAGTGACTGGATGCTGCCGCTTTTGCTCCCCGCGCGCATGCGCGTCGTAACGAGCGCGCAACGTTCGGGTTCCGCTTACTTGCTCGGCGCGGTTACGGGAACGCCGGTGGAGCTTGGCTGCGGAGTGGCGCTCGGCACCCGGACCCAGCTGGCGATCACGAAGACGAGCAGCGCGATCAGAACGATGGCCATCGAGATGTAGAGGCAGCCGCGGCCCTCGGGCGACGATTCGGCTTTCTTCAGGGGAGGATCGGCCATGGCCATGCGAACCGCCGCTGAGGCCGCTTGTTCCGCGCGGTCCCACCCGGTGACGCTTGTGGCGCCGCAGGGGCGCGGCTAAGCGCGCCGCGATGAGCGATTTCGTCCTCAGGCCCGGGCTGGACGCGGAGGGGCTGGCGCAGGCCTTCGCCCGCGAAGGGCGGCTGCAGATCGTCGACTTCCTCCGCCACGACGGCGCGCTGGCGCTGTTTCGCGAGCTGACGGCAAGCACCGCGTGGCGGCTCGCGGTCAATCGCGGCGAGGAAGTGAAGGACCATCCCGAAGCCGAGATCGCGGCCTGGACGGCGGACAAGAAGGCCGAGCTCGACCGCTCAGTGATCGAGGGCGGACGGCACGGCTTCCAGTTCCGCTACCACACCATCCGGCTGCCCGAATATGGCAGCGGCTGGGAGGAGGGGACGGCGCCGCTGCTTCGAAGCTTCGTCGACTTCCTGTGCTCGGAGCCCGTGGTCGCGTTCATGCGCACGGTGACGGGCGCGGCCGACGTGACCTTCGCCGACGGCCATGCCTCACGCTACCAGGCCGGTCATTTCCTCACGGCGCACGACGATACCAATGTCGATATGGGGCGCCGCGCCGCCTATGTGCTGAACCTGACGCCGCAATGGCGGCCGGACTGGGGCGGGATCCTGCAATTCTACGACGAGCGCGGCAATGTCGTGCGCGGCTTCACGCCGGCCTTCAACGTGCTGAACATCTTCCGGGTGCCCCAGCCGCACAGCGTCAGCTGGGTCACTCCGCTGGCCGTGGCGCCGCGCTACGCGGTCACCGGCTGGCTTCGCACCGGCAGGCGTGCCTGAGCTTCAGGCGCGGCGGGCTTCCACTGCTTCGACGGCCGCGGCCACGGCATCCTCGACGGTCAGGGCCGTGGTGTCGATGATCATCGCGTCGGGGGCGGGGACCAGCGGCGCCGCGGTTCGGCCGGCATCGCGCTCGTCGCGGGCGCGGATGTCGGCGAGCACGTCGGCATAATGGACGTCGAGGCCGAGCTTCCTGAGTTCCGCGTGGCGGCGCTGCGCCCGCCTCTCCGGGCTCGCCGTCACGAACAGCTTGGCGTCGGCGTCCGGCGCGACGACGGTGCCGATGTCACGGCCGTCGAGGACGGCGCCGCCGGGCTGCGCGGCGAAGCGGCGCTGGCGCTCGAGCAGCGCCTCGCGAACCAGGGGATAGGCCGAGATGCGCGAGGCGATGCCGCCGACCGCCTCGCTCCGCAGCTCCGGATCGTCGAAGTCGATCTGCGAGAGATCGCAGGCGCGCGCGGCGGCGAACTCGCTGTCGGGGTCGCCGCCCATGGCGAGCAGGTTGAGCGCGGTAGCGCGGTAAAGGATGCCGGTGTCGAGGTGCGGCAGATCGAAATGCCGCGCCAGAGCCCGGGCGATCGTGCCCTTACCGCTAGCCGCGGGACCGTCGACGGCGATGATCATGCCGCGTCGTGCCGGCGCAGCCAGCGTTCGAGCGTGGCGAGCAGCGCTTCGGGATTGTCATTGAAGATGCCGTGGGCGGCGTCCTCGATGACCGCGAAGGAGGCACCGGGGACTCGGGAAGCGAAATCGGCAACGGTGGCGGGCCGCGCTTCGTCATACTGGCCGACGACGAACAGCGTGCGCTCACCGTCCAGCCGCGCCAGCAGCGGCTCGCCGTCATAGTCGCGCAACGTGCCGGTGCTGGCGAACTCGCTCGATCCCCACATGGTCTCGTAGAGCCGGCGATTGAGACCGGCTGGAAGCGCCTCGACATAGGCCTGGATCGCCGCCGGCCGCTCGCGGCGCCGGTTGAACCGGCGGTAGAAGAGCGCGGTGGCTTCCTCGCAGGCTTCGGCCGGCGGCGGCGAGGCGCTTTCGCACACGCCCAGCGTCGCCTGGGTCGCGGGGGGCAGCTGCCGGCGAAGCGCAGCGGCGTCGGCGAGCCAGGAGCGGGTGGAGATCAGCGGGCTTTGAAGGATCGTGCTTGCGAGGCCGCTCGGGCCGCGGGCCGCATATTCAAGGGCGATCGTCCCGCCCCAGCTCGCGCCGAGCACGTGGACCCGCTCGAGCCCAAGCGCGGACCGGACCGCGCCGACCTCGGCGACGAAGCGGGGCACCCGCCAAAGGGCGAGGTCGCCCGGATGGTCGGAGCGGCCGCTGTCGAGCTGGTCGTAGAGGACGACGCCCCGCTCCTCGGCGAGCGGCAAGGCGTTGAGGAAGCCGGCATGGCTGCCGCCGGGGCCGCCGTGGATCATCAGGATCGGCGGGCGCTGGCCGTCGAGCCGGCCGTTGACGCGCACGTAGAGGCGTCCGCCCTCGGTCGGCACCATCAGCTCCCGGTCCGGCGGCGCGATCGGCTGAGCGGCCGCCGGCCCGGGCAGCAGCGCGGCCGCCGCGGCGGCACCGAGGAAGGTGCGGCGGTCCAGCCTCATAGGGTCAGCCGCGCAAGGGTTTGCTCGAAGCCGGGGAAGCTGGTCTCGACCGGGGCCATGTCGTCGACCTCTATCGGCTCGCGGCTGTGGAGGCCAGCCACGGCGAAGCTCATCGCGATGCGGTGGTCGCCCCGCGCGGCGATCGTGGCGCCGCCGGCGAGCGGGCGGCCGCCGCTGCCGTGGACGGTCAGGCCGTCTTCATGCTCCTCGACGCTGGCGCCGATGGCGGCGAGGCCGGCGGCCATGGCGGCGAGGCGGTCGGATTCCTTGAGCCGGAGCTCGGCGAGGCCGGAGGTGCGGGTCGCGCCGCGGGCGAAGGCGGCGGCGACGAACAAGGCGGGGAATTCGTCGATCATGTCGGGCGCGAGCTCCAGCGGCACGTCGAGACCGCTCAGGGACGAGGCGCGGACGGTGAGGTCCGCCACCGGCTCGCCTGACACTTCGCGAGGGTTGTGCAAGGTGATGTCGGCGCCCATCCGCTGCAACGCCCGGAGCAGCCCGGTACGGCGCGGATTGACGCTGACCCCCTCCACGCGAACCGACGATCCCGGCACGATCAAGGCGGCCACGACGAAGAAGGCGGCGGCGGAGAAATCGCCGGGGACGAAAAGCCGCTGCGGCGTCAGCTCGGCCTCGCCGCGCAGGCGGATGCGCGGGCCGTCGATCTCGATGTCGGCACCGAACAGGCGGAGCAGCCGCTCGAGATGGTCGCGGGTGGGCACCGGCTCGATCACCTCGGTCAGGCCGGGCGTGTTGAGCGCGGCGAGCAGCAGCGCCGACTTGACCTGCGCCGAGGCGACTTCCAGCCGGTGGCTGCGGGGGAGCGCCGGCGTAATCCCCGTGACCGCCAGGGGAAGCGTTCCGCCCGCCGCGGTTTCGACGTGGGCGCCGAGCCGGCGCAGCGGCGCTGCCACTCGCTCCATGGGCCGCCGCGACAGCGAGGCGTCGCCCGTGAACACCGCCGTGATCGGGTGACTAGCGACGAGCCCGGCCAGCAGCCGCGCCGAAGTTGCGGAATTGCCCATGTCCAGCGGCCGGTCGGGCTGCAGCAGGCCGCCGACGCCGACCCCGGCGACGTCGCAGCAGCCGCCCGGCTCCGGGTCGATCCTGGCGACCATCGCCCGCAGCGCCGCGATGGTGGCGCCGACGTCGGCGCCGCCGTTGAGCCCTTGGATGCGGCTCCGCCCGACCGCCAGCGCGGCGAGGATCAGCGCCCGGTGCGAGATGCTCTTGTCGCCGGGCAGGGCGGCCGTGCCGCGCAGCGGGCCGGCGGCGCCGAAC
>DASZEO010000348.1:0-2282 GCA_035940755.1 Allosphingosinicella sp.
ATCGCGCTGGCGATGCTCGGGATCGCCATCTACATCTGGATACGCTTCGAATGGCAGTTCGGCGTCGGCGCCCTCGTCACCCTCTTCCACGACGTGTGGATGACCATGGGCTTCTTCTCGATCACGCAGCTCGAATTCAACCTCAACGTCGTCGCCGCGATCCTGACCATCGTCGGCTACAGCCTCAACGACACGGTCGTGATCTACGACCGGATCCGAGAGAATCTGCGCAAGTACCGCAAGATGGAGATCGTCCCGCTGCTCAACCTCTCGCTCAACGAGACGCTGTCGCGCACGATGGTGACGAGCCTGTCGATCCTGCTGGCGCTGCTGGCGCTGCTGCTGATCGGCCCCGACGTCATTTTCGGCCTGACCATCGCCATCTTCATCGGCATCTTCGTGGGCACCTATTCGTCGATCTACATCTCCTCGCCGATCCTGGTCTGGCTCAAGGTCACCTCGGCCAGCTTCATGCCCAAGGACCCGGTCAGCCGCGCCGCCGCCGGCCCGCGCAACGAGGATCATGGCGCCAGGGTTTGAGCGCGGCCCGGCGCCGCCGGGGCCGTCGGTCCAGGGCTTTTCCGGCGGCGGCTTCATCGTCGACGGCCAGGCCTACCAGGGCGTTCTGCTGACGCCGGAGCGGGCGGCGCCGTGGCAGGCGCCGCCGCTGAGCAATCTGACGGTGGAAGCCCTCGATGACCTGCTGTTGCTTCAGCCGCCGGCGGAATTCCTGATCCTCGGCACCGGTGCCAGCATGGCCTTTGCTCCCCCCGGCTTCGTCCGGGCCCTGGAGGCGCGCGGGATCGGGGTCGAGGCCATGGACAGCCGCGCCGCCGCCCGCACCTGGGGCGTGCTCCGCGCCGAGGAACGCTGGATCGTGGCGGCCCTCATGCCGCTCTAGCCGCCACCTGCGACAGGTGGCCGAACAGTTCATCGGCATTGCGCTCCCAGCTGAACTTCTGCGCCGCGGCGCGCACTTCCTCGGAGGCGGGCGCTGCCGCGAGCAGCTCCGTCACCGCCGCCGCTATGGCCCGAGGATCACGCGGGACGATGCGCCCCGCGGCGGGGCTCACGATAACGTCGCGGGCGCCGCCGACGTCGCAGGTCACCACCGGCGTGCCGCAGGCGAGCGCCTCGACCCAGACGTTGGCGAGCCCTTCCGCCGAGCTCGGCTGAACCGCTACGTCGGCCGCGGCCATCAGGGCGGCGACTTCCTCCGGCGGCCTCGCGCCGAGGAAGCGCACCCGGCCCGCGACCCCCACCCGCCGCGCCAGCCGCTCCAGCGCGCCGCGGTCCGGCCCCTCCCCGACCAGCACCAGCGTCGCCTCCGGCAGCTGCGCCACCGCCTCGATCGCGAAGCTCTGGCCCTTGCGCGGAATCAGCGCTCCCGCCGTGACGAGCAGCGGCCCCTCGACGCCGAGCCGCGCCTTCGCCTCGCGGCGATCCACGGGCCGGAACAGACCGAGCTCGACGCCCGTATGGTGGACCCGGATCTTCTCCTCCGGCAGCCCCCGCGCGGCCATTTCGGCCTTCAGCGATCCGCTGACGGCGAGCAACCCCCCCGCCGCCTCGGCCGCCTCGCGAATCTGCGAGCCGATGCCGGGCCGGTCGCCCCAAAGGTAGATGTCGCTGCCGCGCGCCTTGACTGAAAAGGGCACGCCGAGCGCCTGGCTCAGCCGCATCGCCGCCGGCCCGTCAGGCCAAAAGAATTCGGCGTCGATGACGTCGAAGGAAAACCGCTCGCGGATCGCCTTGAGCAGCGGCAGCAAAGCGGCGGCCATCGCGGTCGCCGTGCGCGCCTGGCCGATGCGCGGCCAGACGCGGTAGCGCGGGTGATGGACCTGAAGCCCGTTCCACTCTTCCTGCGCCGCCAGCCGCCGCAGCGGCGCGTAATGCGGGTGGAGCGCCAGCGGCCAGACCGGCAGCCCCACCGGCGCCACCACTTCCACCTCCACGTCAGGGCGCGCCGCCAGCGCCCGCGTCTGGCGCTCGACGAACAGGCCGAGCGTCGGCTGCACCGCGTTGGGGAACAGGGTCGAGAGGGTGAGCACCCGGAGCATCGCGCCGGCCCACTAGCAGAAAAGCGCTGTCGGCGGGTTAAGCTGTGTCGCCATTAAAGCGGCGTTCAGGCCGCTCCGGCACTTGATGATCAAGTCCGCTTGGCCTCGCCCGAACCCTCAGCTAAGAAGCCCGCCATGCCCAGCTTTCCCCGTCCGCTGCTGATCGCCGCCATTTCGGCCGCCCTCGTTCCGCTCGCCGCCTGCGGCGCGCTGGGCGGCGGC
>DASZEO010000349.1:0-5778 GCA_035940755.1 Allosphingosinicella sp.
GGCGGGGCAGGGGATGACGCTGGCTTCGGCCGATGCGGGCAGCTCGATCTTCCTTCAGGCGGGCGGCGCAGCGAGCGTCGGCACGCTCGATGCGGGCACGTCGATCGACGTGATCGCGGCCTCGATGACGATCGCCGGCGCGGTCGCGGGCGACGACGTGACGCTGGACAGCGGCGGCAACATCGACCTCGGCTCGGCGCAGGCGGGCGACGACTTCCGCGCCGATGCGGGCGGCGCGTTCGCTGCGACGCAGGTGACGGCGACCGGCGGCGGGTTCGACGACGAGGCGGGTTACGGCTCGGCGCTTGGCGAGGGCAGCAACATCCTCATCCAGGCTCAGGATAATTTGCAGCTCGGCTCCGCTGCCGCTGCCGGTGCCGTCAACCTTGCGTCGCTCGGGGGGCACATCCTGAGCAGCGGGCTGATCAAGGCGGGCGCCGGTCTCAACGCGACCGCCGATCAGAACATCGCCATTGCCGACGCCCGCGCGGGCGAGGATCTGCTCGCCATCGCCGGCGGGGATTTCACCGCCGGGACGCTCCGCGCGGGCGGGGCTCTCCAGGTGTCGGCCGGAGGCGGTGCCGTCATCGATGCCGCGAACAGCGGTGACGCGCTGAGCGTCGATGCCGGCGGAAACGTGCAGGCCGGCCTCCTGAACGGCAGGGCCGGAGTCACAGTAGTTGCCGATGGGGCAATCGCCGTGCAGGCCGGCTTCAGCAACGGCTCGATCGGGTTCGAAGCCGGGGCGGGCATCGACGCCGGGACCCTCGCCGCCCGCGGCTCTATCGAGCTCGCCGCCGGGAACGAGGCTGCCGTCGCCTCGGCCCAGGCCGGCGATGCGATCTTCCTGTCCGCTGGAACCGCTATCGACGCCGGCAGCCTCGATTCGGGCAGCTCCATCACGGCGCAATCCGGCAGCTCGATGTCGATCGATACCGCGCGTGCGGACGGCGCAATCAATCTCGACGCCGGCGGAGATATCGCCGCCGGGTCGCTCACATCCGACGACGCGATCTTCGCCAGTGCAGACGGGGCGATTGCCGTAACCACTGCCGTCAGCGCCGGGGGAATCGCGCTGGACGGAGAGGGGGATGTGCGCCTCGACGACGGAACGGCTGACGGCGAGATCGAGCTGACCTCGCGCGACGGCGATGTCCTCAGCGGCGGGCGGTTGACGGCCGCGGCGCTGAGGGGTGAGGCGGCCGGCGACTTCGCGCTCAACGACGTGTTCGTCGCGGCGGACCTGGTGCTGGCGACGCCGAACGGCGCGATCAGCGGCAACAGCTTCAACAGCGACGGCGGCATCAGCCTGGATGCGTCGGGCTCGGTCGTACTCGCCTCCGCCGACGCTGGCGAGGACATCGGCGTGCGCGGCGGCTCGATCGATCTCGGGAGCGCGAGCGCGGGGGGAGACATCGACCTTCGCAGCGTCGCCGATCTCGCCGTGGGCGCGGCACAGGCGGGCGGCAGCTTCACGGCCGAGGCCGGCGGCAACGGGCTGTTCGGCGCCGTTGCCGCGGATAAAGTCGAGGTCGATACTGGCGGCCAGGCGGCGTTCCAGGGGGCGGTCCAGGCGGGCACGATCTCAGTCGTCTCCGGTGACATCGAAATCGGCGAGAGCGGCGCGCTCGGGGATGCGGGTACCGAGCTCGTTTCCTTGACGGCGCGGGCGACGGGTCAGCCGGTCGTGGTCGGCGGTGGCGAGGAAGGGCCGGGCTACACGCTGACCCAGGCGGAGGCCGGCCGAATCGCCGCCGAGCGGCTCCGCATCCAGGCACCGCAGACCGCCAATGCCGGCAACTCGCCGTCGGTCTTCGTGCGCGACCTGGCGTTCGACGCCGGTCGCGTCGGCGCCGTGGAGCTGCAGAGCGGCGGGATCGTCGAAGTGCAGGGGAACCTGCTGCTCGCCAACGCCGGAGCGTCGAACACGCTGGAGATCCGCGCCGGCTCACGCCTCCAGCTGATCACCCCGACCGGAAGCATCCGCGTGCGCGATTCGGCGGGCCTTCCCGCAGGTTCGGTCAGCCTCACCGCCAGCGACATCTGGGCCGGCAGCCGGACGATTATCGATCAGCTTTCCGCCGATCCCGACTTCGCGGGCCGCGACGCCGCTCTGCTCGCGAATGACGGGCCGGTGGAGCCGCGCGGCTATATCGAGGGGGCGGATGTGTCGCTGTTCGCCGCCGATACCGTCTTCGTCCAGAATAGCGGAACCCGGGCGGAGTTCGGCGGCATCACCGTTCTTGCCGACACGCTCACCATCACGCCGACCGGCAGCGATCCGCTGGTCGTCTTCGCGTTCGGGAGCCGGCTCAACCCGGACGGCAGCTCCGTTACGAACGTCGACTTCTTCCGCGAAGTGGCCTTCGCTCAGGGCAGTGCCGGCTACACGGACGAATCGCAGTTCAACCTGTGCTTCATCAACAGCGGCATTTGCAGCGGCGGTCCGGAAACGCCCGACGGCCGGGATCCGATCACCGAGCCTTTCAACATCGTTTCGCCGGAGGATCCCGACGATCTCGACACCAGCTTCGCGGACGAGCCGCTGATCGAGGAGCCGGTGACCAGCGGCACCGACAGCATCTTCTGGGAGTGCGGCGGCGACGATCAGGACCAGGGCGAAGAGCAGGATCGCCGGTGCCAGCGGGACCCGGCGAATGATTAAGGGGCTGGCGATCGCCCTGGCCGTGGTCGCCGCGTTCGCGCCTGGCCTGGCGCAGGCGCAGCCGATCAGCACTCGGGAGAGCTTCCGCATCGGCTCGCGCGGCGGCGTCATCTGCACCGCCCAGTCGATGCTGACCGATCCGGCCCTCTCGGACATGTTCGATCGCGGCTATGCGATCATCTGCCGCGACGCCGCCGTCGCGGTCGGGCGAGTCTACGCGCTTCGCACCCGCGGCGCCGACCCACTGGCGCGGCTGGCCGCGATCCGCGCCGAGCGGGCGCAGTGCGACCCGGGCGTTGCCGCCTCGCTGGAGGGGATCGGCGCTGTCGATACCCTCTCCTGCCGCCTCAAGGCCGGCGAGATACCGTATCGGGTCTATATCCGGCGGGGCCGGAACGCCGTCTATGTCGCGGAAGGCTTCGGCGGCTATGAGAGCGCGCTCGAACTGGCGCTGCAAAGCGTCGTCGAAAATCACGAAGTGGAGGGCCAGGTCGACGTCGCGACGACTGGCGCCGCCGACGCAACCGCCTTTGCGCGGGTCGAAGCGGCGAGCCTCGATCCGCAGCGGGCGCTCGCCGAAGCCTACCGCCGCAACAATGCCGGCAGCTACGCCCAGGCCGCGGAGTTCTTCGCCCAGCTGACGGCGCGCGACGAAAGCCCGGCGGCGCGCGCGGAAGCGTTGGTCAACGAAGCGCTCCAGAAATCCAATCTCGGCCGCTACGGCGAGGCGGAGTCCCTGTTCGCCCGAGCCGAAGCGCTTGCCGGAAGCGAGCCGGTGACGGCGCGCCGGCTGCGCAACTACCGGGCGATGCACCTCCTCAACCAGGGGCTGCCGGCGGACGCGCTGGCGATGCTCGACCGGCCGCTGCCCCCGCTCCCGACCAGTGCCGGCCTGAGCGAGCTGGTGATCGACCGCTCGACCGCCACCGAGCTGAGCGCCGAATCCCCCGGCGCGCGGCGCCTGAGCGGCACCGAAGGGCTTACTCCCGAAGACAAGGCACGAATCCTCGATGGGCAGGCGATGCAGCTTCGCGGGACGGTGATGCGGCTGACGAACCGCGACCAGGAGGCGGTCGAGCCGCTCACCCAGGCGCTCGACCAGCTCGTCGCCGTTCGCGAAGGACGGATCGCGGCGACGGTGTGGATGCGCGCCCAGATCCTGGGCGAGCTCGCCGCCCTCGCGGAGGCACGGCGCGACGGGGGCGAGGCCGAGCGCCTCTACCTCGGCGCGGTGACTCTGCTCGAAGCCGAATATCCCGGTTCGGCCGCTTTGCTCATCGCCAGGGCGAGGCTTGCAGGCCATTACGTTCGCAATGGCGACGCGGCCCGCGCGATGCCGCTGTACCGCGAGGTGGTGGCGGCCCTCGGCGAGGGAACCGAGCCGTCGCCGGCGCTGCCGCGCATCCTCCAGCCCTATCTCGATCTGCTCGTCGACCGGTCTGCCGATCCGGCCGCCGTCGCCGAGCTGTTCGCCGCCAGCCAGGTGCTGGTCCGCCCGGGGGTCGCGCAGACCCAGGCCGTCCTCGCGCGCGAGCTTTCCGGCGGCAGCGACGAAGCGGCGCGGTTGTTCCGCCAGTCGGTCAACCTCACCCGCGATATCGAACGCGCGCGCGTCGAGCTTTCCCGGATCGAGGCCCTCGACCAGCGCAACGCCGGGCAGGCTCAGCGTGCGGCCGAGCTGCGCCGGGCGATCGAGCAGATGCAGCAGGACCAGGTCGCCACCCAGGCTCGGCTCGCCGAATTTCCGCGCTATCGGGTGGTGTCGACGAATGCCATCGCGCTGGCCGACCTTCAGCGCCTGCTCGGACCCGGCGAAGCCTATTACAAGATGATGGCGGTTGAGGACGGTGCGTACGGCCTGTTCGTCACGGCCGACGGTGCCAGGGCCTTCCGGATCGGCGCCGCTCCCGACGAGCTTGAGCGGCAGGTGGATGCGCTTCGAGCGACGATCTCCGTCGTGGAGAACGGCCAGAACCTCACCTATCCCTTCGACCTGGAGCTCGCCTACCGGCTCTATCAGGAGCTGTTCGGGCCGGTCGGCGGGCAGCTCGACGGCGTTCGCCACCTCGTGTTCGAGCCTGACGGCGCCTTGCTCCGGCTGCCGCCCAACCTGCTCGTGATGGACCGCGCGGGCATCGACGCCTATCGAGCCCGCGCCGCCAGGCCCGGCGACGACGGCTTCGACTTCCGCGGCGTCGAATGGCTGGGGCGGCGGCGCGACATCAGCACGGCGGTTTCGGCCCGTGCCTTCCGCGACGTTCGCCAGGCTCCGGCCTCCCGCGCGTCGGAAGAATATATCGGCTTCGGCCATAACGAGCCGGTCAACCCGCTGGCCGCGGCCGGCGCCGGCACGCGCGGAGTCGCCGCAGGCTCCGACTGCGCCTGGCCGCTGCGGGCCTGGAACCAGCCCATCTCCCCGGACGAGCTTTACACCGCCCGGCGTGCCGTTGCCTCCGCCGGCGGCGAGGCGGAAGTGATCACCGACGGCGCCTTCAGCGACACCGCGATCAAGGAACGGCCGGACCTGAACCGGTTTCGGGTGCTGCATTTCGCCACTCATGGGCTAGTCGGCGGCCCCCGGCCCGATTGCCCCGCCCAGCCGGCGCTGCTGACCAGTTTCGGCGGTCCGCAGTCCGACGGGCTGCTTACCTTCGCCGAAATCTTCGACCTCCGGCTCGATGCCGACCTCGTCATCCTGTCCGCCTGCGACACGGCCGGGCACGGCAGCCAGGCGGCGGCCGAAGCGGCCGGGATCAGCGGCGGCGGCGACTTCTCGCTCGACGGTCTCGTGCGCGCTTTCGTCGGCGCCGGCGGCCGCATCGTCGTCGGCAGCCATTGGCCGGTTCCCACCGATTTCAACGCGACCCAGCGGCTGATCTCCGGCCTGTTTACCGCCCCGCCGGGTACGGGCACAGCGGGCGCGCTGCGGGCGGCGCAGCTGGCGCTGATGGATCAGGCGGAGACCTCCCACCCTTATTACTGGTCCGGCTTCGCCGTCGTCGGCGACGGCGCGGTGCCGGTCATCCGCGGCGGCCCCGCGCGCGCAGAAGGCGGAAATTGAACCTTTTTCCTTCTCAAGTGTTTCGGTTACGGTTCGGTGCGTTTTATTCGGG
>DASZEO010000350.1:0-4598 GCA_035940755.1 Allosphingosinicella sp.
CCGACGGCACCGGCGCGACGGCGATCCGCCCCCGCGGAGCCTGCTCGGCCTCGTGCAGAGCGTCGAAGAGACGGGCGGCAGCTTCGACGAGATCGCCTGACTCGCTCAACGTCGAATTGCCGGCGATGGCGCCAAAGCCGATCAGCCATTCGTCCGCCCGAGCGTCGGCCGCATCGAGGCGAAGCGGCTTGGTGGGCGCATAATGGCTTTCCAGCTGGCCGGGCGCCTCGATCGCGCCGCCGCTCTCCGCTTTCACCCCAAGGTCGATCGGCCCTGGCCGCAGAAGGCGCACTCTTTCTCCGGCGACCGCGACGATCGTCGACTCGATCCCGATCCCGGTCGCGCCGCCGTCGACGATCAGCGGAATTCGCCCGCCCAGGCTGGCAAGGACATGCTCGGCCCGCGTCGGGCTGATCCGGCCGCTTTCATTCGCGGAAGGAGCGGCGAGCGGACGGCCGCACGCCGCGAGGACGTCGCGCATCGCCGGATGTGCCGGCGCGCGCAAGGCGATGGTCGGGAGGCCCGCAGCGGCGAGGGATGCGATCGGGCTTCCATCTCGCCTCGGCAGCACCAAGGTCAGCGGCCCGGGCCAGTATCGCTCCGCCAGATCCGTCGCGACGGAGCCGAACTCCGCGATGTGCGTCGCCTGCGCTAGATCGAGCACATGCACGATCAGCGGGTTGAAGCGGGGCCGCCCCTTCGCCTCATAAATGCGCGCTACGGCCTCGCCGTTCGTGGCGTCGGCCGCGAGGCCGTAGACCGTCTCGGTCGGCATCGCGACTGGCAGGCCGTCCTGGATCAACGCCGCCGCTTCGGCGATCGCAGCCGGGCCATAGGGCAGGACCTTCGTTTGCAGCACCACTGGGCGGGGCTATAGCGCCCGTTCCAGCAGCGCAACTTTCCAGGCTTGCCATGACCTATTCGCCGCCGGTCGAAGAACAGCGATTCCTGCTTCGCCACATCGTCGGAATCGATGAGCTCGCGGGCCACAATGCTTTTTCGGAGGCAAGCGAGGATGTGGTGGACGCCATCGTCGAGGGCGCCGGGGCGTTCGCCGCCGGAGAGTTTGCGCCGCTGAACCGCATTGGGGATCAGGTCGGTGCGAAATGGTCGGCGGAAGGGGTGACGATGCCGCCGGGCTTTCGCGAAGCCTATCGCGCCTATGTCGAAGCGGGATGGGGCACCCTCGCCGGCCCCGCGGACTACGGCGGCCAGGGCCTGCCGCTAAGCCTCGCCACCGTGGTGATGGAGGATCTGGGATCGGCCAACATGGCCTTTTCGCTGGTGATGATGCTCACGCCCGGTGCGGTCGAAGCGCTGAAGCATCACGGCTCGGACGAGCTCAAGCGCCAGTGGCTGCCGAGGCTGATCACCGGCGAGTGGACCGGCACGATGAACCTGACCGAGCCGCAGGCCGGCTCCGACGTCGGCGCCCTGAAGACGCGGGCGGAGCCTGCGGGCAACGGCAGCTACCGGATCAGCGGGCAGAAGATCTTCATCACCTTCGGGGAGCACGACCTCACCGACAATATCGTCCACCTCGTCCTCGCCCGCCTGCCGGACGCGCCCGCCGGCACCAAAGGCATCTCGCTGTTCCTGGTCCCGAAGATCCTGCCCGAGGGCAGTCGCAATGACGTGCGCTGCGTCTCGATCGAGCACAAGCTCGGCATCCACGCCTCACCGACCTGCGTCATGTCCTACGGCGACGAGGGCGGCGCGACCGGCTGGCTGATCGGCGAGGAAAACAGAGGCATGGCGGCGATGTTCACGATGATGAACAACGCACGCCTCAATGTCGGTCTCCAGGGCGTGTCGATCGCGGAGCGGGCGACTCAGCAGGCGGTCGCCTTCGCATGCGAGCGGGTGCAGGGAACGCGCCTCGGGCGCCCCGCCCGGATCGTCGAGCACCCCGATGTGCGGCGCATGCTGCTTCGCATGAAAGCGCTCACCCAGGCGGCGCGGGCGCTGGCTTATTATACCGCCGGACAGACCGACCGCGGCGCCCTCGGCGACCTGGACGCGCAGGCGCGCGCGGACCTGCTGACGCCTCTGGTCAAGGCCTACGGGACCGATGTTGGGGTCGAGGTCACCAGCCTTGCTGTGCAGGTGCACGGCGGGATGGGCTATGTCGAGGAGACCGGCGCCGCCCAGCATTATCGCGACGCCCGCATTTCCCCGATCTACGAAGGCACCAACGGCATCCAGGCCGCCGACCTCGTCATGCGCAAGCTGCCGATGCAGGGCGGCGAGATACTGCGGCGGCTGCTCGGGGACGTTCGTCGAGACGCGCCTGACGAACTGACACGCCTCGTCCAGACATGCGGCGACGTCGCCGAGCGTCTGCTGACCGGCGGTGCCGACGACCGCCTCGCCGCGTCCTATCCCTTCCTGACAATGCTCGCCGTGGCCGTCTGCGGGTGGCTGATGAACCGGCAGGCAGCCGCGCTGGAAGAGGCCGGGTTGAATCCGGAGTTCGTCGCCGCCAAGGGAGCCGCCGTGCGCTTTTACCTGGAGCAGATCGTCCCCGAAGCGATCGGCCTCAGCGCCGCCGCGACGGCGCCGGCGGAACTCCTTTACGCAATCTCTGAAGAAGCGTTCGCCGCCTGAAGGCTTAGACGCGTTTGGCGAGCTTGTGCGGGCGCTGAGCGATCGTCCGCCAGATGCGCGGGCCCTGGTCTACGCGGAACGCGCCCATCTTCTCGGTCTCCTGCTGGAGCTCGCGGCCGATGACGTAGGATTTGGAGGTCTGCCCGGTGCGCCCGTCGCCCCAGTCGTAAAGGGCGTTGACCGCGACGACCGGAATGAAAAGCAGCCGCTCTTCCAGCTTCATCGCCCGCATCTCGTCGACGGGCATGCGGACGCTGCCGTGGATCACGCCGACCACGCCGGCATCGACGCCCGGCAGGTTGAGCTTGGTCGACTCGCGGCCCGCGGTCTTGAAAAAGGCGCCGATCTCCTTGTCCTGCTCGGCGCCGGCGTTGAACATCTTGACGTCGATGCGCAGGTTGCGAGCCGCGCTGCCGCCCTTGTTGGAGATCTCGAGCTCGAACAGGACTTCCGCCTCGGTCGCCGTGAAGGAGGCGCGCTCCGCCTTGAGCGACAGCTCGAGCCAGGGCCGTGGCACAGGGTCGGGACGCGGTGCCGGCGGCGGCGGCGGGGCGGCGACCGGCACCGGCTCAGCAGCGGCTTCTTCCGCCGCCGGGCGCCGCCGGCGGCGCAGCAGGGCCAGCCCGATGACGGCCAAGGCAGCCACGGGAATGAGATAGAGCCACCAGCTGGAGCCGCCGTCGGTGGCGGCGGGCGGCTCTTCTGGAGCCTCGCCGACGGGTGCGGGCGCCGGCGTCGGCGCGGCATTCGTCTCGAGCGGAGCCGAGGGCGGCGGCGCGACGATCGGCGGCCCCGAAGGCTGCGGCGCCTCCCGCTGAACCGGCGCAGCGGTGGAGGCGGTGGGCCGTGCAGCCCGCTCGGCCTGGGGCTGCGGCGCGGGCCTCGTCGCCGCCGGCGGATTCCCGGCGTCGGGGCGGGGCGCCGGCGGGGTCGGCGGCTGAGGCTGCGGCGCCGGCTGGGTCACCAGCCGCTCGCGCGGCTCGAGCGAGAAGTCCTTGAGCTGCGGCGGCCCGATGATCGAGCTGTTATTCTGCGCTTCCTGGGCATGGACGGCATAGGCCGCGCACAACAGCAGCGGCGCCGCTCCGCCGACCAACAGCCTGCGCTTGCCCTTGTCCATCGGAAGCTTGCCCGAACCCCGCCTCAAGCCGATCACGCCGCCGGCCGATATAGCGCCATGGCGCAAGATTTTAATGGCGAGTCAATGTCCTGACGCTGAACGGCCGCTGCGGTGCGGCAAAACGGTCACAGTCGCCGCGGCGGCGTCGGCCTCAATGCACTTCGCCGTGAGCCGCGGCCACGGCGTCGGCGGGCGCCGCGCCGCGAACCCGGACGCAGCGGACGAGCTGCCGCTCCTCGCGCGTGTAGCTGTCGTCGTCGGGCGCCTCAGTGAGCAAGGCCTCCTCGCCGCGCAGCGACCAGGCAAGCGGTGCGCCGCCCTCCGCTCCGGCCTCGGCGCGATAGCGCACACCGTAGAGCGTCGGCGCCGCGCGCATCTCGGTGGTCTGGCCGTCATGGGTGACGAGGGCACGGGCGTGGCGATAGTCGCTGCCGCTTTCGTAGACGACGCTGGCGCTGTGCCCGTCCGAGCAGAGATAGGGAACGACCGGCGGCCCCGCCTGGACGCGTCCGCCGCCGCTGGATGCCGCAGCCATGGCGGGTGCGGCAAGCAGGGCCGCGGCGAGGCAAAAAGTCGTCGGTTTCATCCGTCCCTCCGCGCTGGTGCCGCATCGTGCGGCAGCAGGCGCCGCAAATCAAGCGCGGGTCAGACGGTGATGGTGCCCGTTGGCGACGGCGGGTTCGCGGCCGAGACCAGGCCTTGGCCGCTGAACAGGATCGCCAGTCCGGCGGCGAAGGACAACAGAAAGGCGCGAAGCGGGCTCATCGTGGGTCTCCCTATGCTCGATCGTCTGTCGCGATCATTGGCGGCCGCCGGCGGGGGCGTTCGGGGGGCGGAGAAGGCCCCGCACCGGCGGTTGAGAGCGATATCG
>DASZEO010000351.1:0-7810 GCA_035940755.1 Allosphingosinicella sp.
GTCGACAACGGCCATTGTGCACCCCGGCGCTCCGGTCCGGCCGATCGTCGCGACGAACAAGCCGGCGCCGGGATGTTCGGAATCCACTGACCTGAGCCGGTAGATGATCGCAAAGGGCCGGCCGTCGCGCAGCCGCCATTCGACTCGGGGTCCGGGGCGGTTGAAGGGCGGCAGCGTCTCGAACTCGTCGTTCGCCACTCCGGCGTCGATGTCGGAGCGGCCGTCGCCGCTGCTCACGAACAACCGAATGCCGAAGGCGCCACGGCAGCGCCACAGGACGCTTTCGCCCTCCTCCACCTGCTCGAGAACCGTGCAACGCTGGACGTCGAGAGGCGTGTAGATGCTCCGGATGTCGGCCGCTGCCGCCGGGCTGACGTACAGCGAGACGAAGGCCAAGGCGGCAAACGCGGGAGCCTTAGTCATAGCCGGCTAGAGTAGCGGAGAAGCTCGGGAAGGTGCAACGAAGTATCGTCGCGCCGGCGCGTCGCCGCTCAGGCGGTCAGCCGGTTCTGGAGGCCGTGGACCAGCTCGCTGGCGCGCTCGAAGTCCATCGGGCGGCCGAACAGATAGCCCTGAATCTGGTGGCAGCCGAGGTCCCGCATCCGCGTGAATTCGTCGGCGGTTTCGACGCCCTCGGCGGTCACCGTCATACGGAAGCTCTTGGCGAGCTGGACGATCGACTGGATGATGGCGATCGTCTCGCGATTGTCCGCCGCTTCGCGAACGAAGCTGCCGTCGATCTTGAGTTTGTGGAAGACCGCCTTGTTCAGGTAGCCGAGTGAGGAATAGCCGGTGCCGAAATCGTCGAGGGCGATGCCGACGCCGAGCGCACGCAGCCGCTTCAGAACGTCCAGCGCGTTTTGCGAGTCGCCCATGAAGACGGATTCGGTGACTTCCAGCTCAAGCCTGTTGGCCTGCAGTCGGTGGCGGCGGATCGACTCGTTGACCGTGTTCGGAAGCGCCGGGAAGATGAGCTGCTTGGCCGAGATGTTGACCGCGACCGAGATATGCTCCGGCCAGCAGGCGGCGGCGCGGCAGGCTTCCTCGATGACCCAGTCGCCGAGCTCCATGATCAGGCCCGATTCCTCGGCCAGAGTGATGAACTCGTTGGGCGGGACGATGCCGCGGGTAGGATGGTGCCAGCGGATCAGCGCCTCGAAGCCCTGCAGGCTCTGGTCGGCGGCGCTGATCAGCGGCTGGTAGAGCAGGCGGAACTGGCCGGTCTGGAGCCCCATCTTGAGGTCCTGCTCGAGCCGCAGCCGGTCTTCGGCCTCGTTCTGCATGTCGGCGTTGAAGAAGCAGCAGGTGCCGCGGCCCTTGGCCTTGGCCTGGTAGAGCGCGAGGTCGGCCTTTTGGATGAGGTCGTCGACGCTGTGGCCGTCGACGGGCCCGAAGGCGCAGCCGATCGAGACGCCGATGCGGATCTCGGCCTTGTCGATATGGTAGGGCTCGGCGATAGCAGCGATCACCCGCTCGGCGAGGGTCTCCACCATCTTGCGGCTCTGCGCGTCCTTGATGACGATGGCGAACTCGTCGCCGCCCATCCGCCCGACATGGCCGAACGGTCCCACTTCCTTGACCAGCCGCTGCGAGACGCTCTTGAGGACGGCGTCCCCCTTAGGATGACCGAAAGTGTCGTTGACCGGCTTGAAGCCGTCCAGGTCGAGGAACATGATCGCGCAGGGCGTCTCGCCGCCGGCCGATCCGGACAGTGCCTCGCCAAGCAGCTGGCGCACACGGCCGCGGTTGGGCAGACCTGAGAGCACGTCCATGTTGGCCAGGTTGGTGAGGCGCTCCTGGGTCTTGCGCACCTCGGTGATGTCCTGCCCGACGCCGCGGAACCCCTGGAACTGGCCGGTGACGTCCACGATAGGATCGCCGGCGAGGCTGATCCAGCGCGTGCCGCGGCGGGTCTTCAGCTCCATCTCGAGGTTGGCGAAGGGCTGGCGGGAAAGCAGGGTGCGGCCGAGCGCGCTGGTGCCGCCAAGCGCCGCAGGCAGCGAGTGGCCGATCAGCTGGCTGGCGGAGCGCCCAAGCAGCGAGGTCATGCGCGAGGAGATGTAGACGACGCGGTTCTCCGAATCGACCTGCCATAGCCAGCCGACGCCGCGATGCTCATATTCGCGCAGCAGCAGGCGGATCGACTCGGCCTGGGTGGTGGTGCGGGCGATCGCCTTGAGCTGGACGAAGGTCCAGCGGGTCAGGAGCGAGACGCTGAATGCGCCGGCGCAGGCTACCAGCATGAAGGTGAGGGCGATCCTCGGGTCGAGCGAGGCAGCGCCAAGGTAATAAGCGACACAGAAGAAAGCGGTGAGCGTCGCGATCCAGGCGATCGCCGCCGCCGGGATCGCAGCCAGCGCGATGGCTGCCGTGATCATCGCCGCCATGGCGCCGCCGATCACGACCTGGACGTGCGGCGGCTGGGTAGCGAAGGCGTAGGTGGGAAGCGCCGTCCACAGTGCAGCCAGACCGACCGCTTCCACGACCGCCTCGGCCTTGGCGCGCGGCCGCGCCGTACGGCTGGCGCCCCAGGAGGCGATGGCAAGAGCGCGGCGGGTCGACGTCCAGTTGGCGAAGGCGACCAGCGCCACCCATCCCACCACCAGCTCCATGCGAACCGAGCCGATCATCGCCCAGGCGGTGATCAAAGCGGCGGCGACGGCGGTCACTCCGAAGAAAGGGGCGAAGATGCCTCGAGCCTCGACCTGCCGATTGTGAAGATGAGCCTCGCGGAGGCGTTCGTTCGCGCCGTCGAACGCCAGCGTGTCTACCCCCTCGTCGGTCGGGTTCTCGCTATCGGGATCGGCATCCAGCTGGACGGGCGCGTGAAACATCGAAATCCATACGGCTCGAGAAGTGGTGCCCTCCTCCTAGCCGCAGACCTTTGAAGGATCGTTAAGCCGCCGTGCGAAAAGGCGGCGGGGCTCACCCGCTCGGGCGAAGCAGGCGATCCACCGCGGTCGTGGTCACCGCGTGGTAGCCGGGCCGGGCGCGGGCATAGATGCGCTCGGCGATCGCCCGTCCCCATTCGCCTTCGGCGATCAGGGTTTCGAACAGCGGCGCGACGAACTTGCGCCGACCCATGCTCAAGAGAAAGCGCTCCGCCGCGGGCACCGCCGGCTCATAACGGTTCGCCAGCGCCAGCTGCAGCCAGGCGAACAGCACCTCCGAATTTCCGCTCGCCGACAGGCCGAGGCCATTGTCAAGCTCGGCCAGCCGCTCGCGCGGGAGGTCGCGCGGCAGCCTGGTGACGAAGCGGATCCGCTCGGCCGTGTTCCACCGGCCGTAGGGCAGGTCCGCGGCCGCACCTCCTGCCGTGAAGGCTGACACGGCGGCGTCCACTTCGGCGAAGGCGGCAGGATCGGGCCGCGCTGCATTGTCGGGGAGCCCGGGCCGGTAGACCCACTCGTCCAGCTTAAGCCGCTGCTCCAGGGCGGCGTCGCCCCGGACCAGGTTCTCGCGCAGATCCGCGAGGAAGCGCGCCGACGTCATCGGCTGGAAAGCATGCCGGTCGAAATACGAGCGCAGATAGGCGTCGAACCGTTCCCGGCCCACGGTCTGCTCGATCGTCCGAAGGAAGATCGAGCCCTTGTCGTAAACGATGCCGCTGCTCCCCGCGTCCGGGGACTGACCCTCAGCATGGAGGCGGGTGTCGGGGGATTGCGGCCCGAGCTCGGCGAGCGCGCCTTGCATCTCGTCCCAGCTCAACGCCGCTTCCTGGGCGGCGCGATGGCGGCCGTAAACCGCCTCCATGATCCGGTTCTCGAAATAGGTGGTGAAGCCTTCGTTGAGCCAGCCGTCGGGCCAGACGGCGTTGGTGACGAGGTTGCCCGACCAGCTGTGGGCGAGTTCGTGAGCGACCGTTCCCACCAGCGAGCGGTCGCCGGCGATGAGCGTCGGCGTCAGGAACGTCAGGGTGGGGTTTTCCATGCCGCCATAGGGAAAAGACGGCGGCAGGACGATCATGTCGTAGCGGCCCCAGCGATAGGGCCCGTACAGCGCCTCGGCGGCGGTCACCATGCGCTCGGTATCGGCTAGCTCGCGGGCGACCCGGTCGAGCACGGCCGGCTCGGTCCAGACGCCGGTGCGCGGACCGAGTTCGCGGAAGGCGAGGTCGCCTGCGGCGATGGCGATCAGATAAGGGGCAACGGGATGGTCCATCCGGAAGCGGAAGGCGCGGCGGCCGTTGCCGGCCGGTTCCCCCTCGGGCGTGAGCCGCTCGCCCGACATCACCACCTTGAGCGGCTCCGGCGCGGTGATCCGCGCCTCCCAGGTCTGGCGGATGCCGGGGCTGTCCTGGGTCGGGATCCAGGTGCGGTTGAGGATCGCCTGGCCCTGGCTGAACAGATAGGGATAGCGGCCGCCCGCCGTCTGCTGGGGAGTGAGCCACTGCAGCGCCTCGGCGTTGGGGGCTGACCGGTACCGTATCTGGATCCGGCGCGCCTCGCCGATCCGCACGGTAAGCGGCTGGCCGCGCCGCTCGTCGCCCTGCCCTAAGGCAAATTGGAGGGGGCGGCCCTGTTCATCCCCGATCGCCTCGACTTCGAGTCCCTTGGAGTCGAGGATGATCTCGCGGGCGCTCGGCGCCGCCTGGATGTCGAGCGTCGCCGTCCCGGCCATCCGCTTCGCCTGGAAATCGGCGGCCAGATCGAGCGCCACGTGGGTCACCCGCGCCACTTCGGGACGCGCGAAGGTCTGATCATCCCGCGCCTCCGGACTGGTCAGCACCGGCGCCACCTCGCTCTGCGCCGGCGCTTCCTGCTGCCCGTTCTGCTGCGCGACGGTGCAGGCGGGAAGGATCGCCAGCAAAGCGATGATCAGGTGCCGCATCCTACGAGTCTCCCGGAGCGCGAGTTTCGCCTGCGCCTAGCTCAACCCGCCCCGCCCGGCAAAGTGCCGGCTCCCATTCCCATGTAAGGGCGCTAAAATGCAGGCGAATCTCGTCCCTGCCCAAGCCATGAAACGCCTGATCCCGTTCCTTTGCCTCTGCGCCGCCGCCGCAAGCTGCGCCCCGCTCCCGGCGCCCACGCCAGCCGTACGGCGGGTCAACGTGGAAGAGGTGCTGCGGCTCGCGGCAAGGCAGGTACGCCGCTGCTACCGCTCGCCCCAGGTGAGCTTCGAGGGTCGGCAGATCGTCACCCGCCTCAGAGTGCGGTTCACCGGCGACGGCCAGCTTGCGCAGCTGCCGGTCGTGCTGGCGCAGGACGGCGTCACCCCCGGCAACCGCCCTTATGCGCCGCGCATGGCCGAAGCGGCCATCGCGGCCGTGATGCGCTGCGCGCCGCTGCACCTGCCGCAGGGCATTCCTGCGCAGTCGGCGGTGGCCTTCGACCTGACGTTCAGTCCGGTCGCGCCCGCCTGAGCCGCGGCCTCAGATCCGCATCACCCCTTCGATCACCGTGACGCAGGAGCCGCCGAGCACCACCCGGTCTCCCTGAATCCGCGCGCTCAGCCGGCCGCCGCGTGCGCTCGCCTGGAAGGCGGTGAGGCTGTCGCGGCCGAGCCGCTCGGCCCAATAGGGCACCAGCACGCAGTGGGCGGCGCCGGTCACCGGGTCCTCGTCGATCCCCGCGCCCGGCGCGAAGACGCGGCTGACGATGTCGGTGTCGGAGCCGGGCGCGGTGACGATAGTGAGCAGATCGCCCTCCGCCTTCAGCCGGCCGAAATCCGGCGTCAGGGCGTGCACGTCCGCCTCCGTCCCGACCGCCACGACGCCGTAGCGTTGCGTGTGCCACAGCGTCTCGACGGCGCGGCAGCCGAGCGCCTCGACGATCCGGGGCAAGGGCTTGGGCTCAGGCTTCCAGGCGGGCAGCGTGACGAGGTAGGAGTCCCCGTCGCGAGCGACTTCGAGCAGCCCCGCACGGCGGGTGCGGAAGCGGATCCGGTCGCCCGCCATCAGCACATGGCCGCTGGCGAGCGTCGCATGGCCGCAAAGCACGACCTCCGTCGTCGGGGTAAACCAGCGAAGCTCGTAATCCGCGTCCCCGCTCGAATCCGGGATCGTGAAAGCCGTCTCGCTGAGATTGTTCTCGAGCGCGATCGCCTGAAGCGTCTCGTCCGGCAGCCATTCATCGAGCGGAATCACCGCCGCCGGGTTGCCGGTGAAGGGACGGTCGGCGAAGGCGTCGACCTGGACGAGGCGCAGCTCAGGCATTGGGCAATCCTTTCGTGACGTCGGCTTCGGCGAGCGGGTTTTCCGGCTGGTCCACCTGACCTTCGGGATCCAGGTGGATGAGCACTTCGACTCCGGGAAATTCGCGCGCCAGCTCGTCCTCGATCTCGTCCATGACGACATGGGCCCGCGCGATCGACATGGCCGGGTCCACCCACATGTGGAACTGCGCGAATTCGTGGGTGCCGCTGCTGCGGGTGCGCAGGTCGTGGATGCCGCGGCCCTCAGAGTGGCGCGCTGCGACGGCGACGAAGCGAAGCCGCCGCTCCTCCGGCCATTCCTTGTCCATCAGCTGGTCGACGGCCTGGGTCGAGGCGCGCCAGGCGCCGAACAGCAGCCAGGCGGCGATGGCGATGCCGAACAGCGCGTCGGCGCCGGTGAGATGCGCATATTGGTCCAGCGCCAGCGCCAGAATCACCGACAGGTTCAGCAGCAGGTCGCTCTGGTAATGGAGGCGATCGGTGCCGATTGCGACGGACCCGGTGCGGCGTATCACCGAATGCTGGTAGCGGATCAGCCCCAGGGTGGCCGCGATCGCGACAGCCGAGACGGCGATGCCGTAATCGGCATGGGCCGTCGGCGCGCCCTGCAGCAGCCGATCGACGGCACGCCAGCCGATGCCCAGCGCCGAAACGATGATGATCCCGACCTGCACGAGCGAGGCGAGCGATTCCGCCTTGCCGTGCCCGAAGCGGTGGTCGTGGTCCGCCGGCATCGCGGCGATCCGCACGCCCAGCAAAGTGACCAGTGAGGCGATGACGTCGAGGCCGGTGTCCGCCAGCGAGCCGAGCATCGCCACCGAGCCTGTCGCCCAGGCCGCATAGCCCTTGAGCAGGAGCAGGAAGAGGGCCGTCGCGACGCTGGCGAGGGCGGCCCGGGTCGTCAGCGCCGCGCGGCTGTCCGGGGCCGCGCCGCTCATGGGTAGAGCAGGCTTTCCGCCCAGGTCTCCCGGGTACGGGTAAACAGCCGCCGCTCGTGCAGGCGGTGCGCACGGTCGTTCCAGAACTCGATCCGCTCTGGGACGAGCCGGTACCCCCACCAGTGCGGCGGCCGCGGCACCGTGCGGCCGTCATATTCCTTCGCCAGCGCCTGGTAGCGTGCCTCGAAGGCGGCGCGGCTTGCCATCGGCTGCGACTGGTCCGAAGCCCAGGCGCCGAGCTGCGAATCCCGCGAACGCGTGGCGAAATAGGCGTCGGCCTCGGCCGGATCCACGGGGCTCACGCCCCCCTCCGCACGGACCTGGCGGCGAAGCGACTTCCAGTGGAACAGCAGCGCGGCGCGCGGATTGGCGGCGAGCTCCGCGCCCTTGCGGCTGCGGCTGTTGGTGTAGAAGACGAAGCCGCGCTCGTCGTGGCCCTTGAGGAGCAGCATCCGGGCCGATGGGCGGCCCTCCAGGTCCGCCGTCGCCACGGTCATCGCCTCCGGATCGTTGGGCTCCGAAAGGCGCGCCTCGGCGAGCCACTCGTCGAACAGCGCGTGGGGGTCGGCGGCCATGAGCGCGGCTCTACTCCGCCGCTCGCCGGGCGCACAAGCATGTGGACTTTTGCGCGCGCCTGGAGAAGGAAAGCGCCATGGCGGACCCCTATTCGACCCTCGGCGTGGCGCGCGGCGCGAGCGAAGAGGATATCAAGAAGGCGT
>DASZEO010000352.1:0-2103 GCA_035940755.1 Allosphingosinicella sp.
GATCCGGTGCGCGAGAAGGCGGAGGCGGAGTGGCGCGCCTGGCCGGTCGAGCGCCGGCTCGAGCACGCGCTCGTCAAAGGCATCGATGCCTATGTGGTGGACGACACTGAAGAGGCGCGCCTGACCGCCGCCCGCCCGATCGAGGTGATCGAAGGGCCGCTGATGGACGGCATGAACGTCGTCGGCGACCTGTTCGGATCGGGCAAGATGTTCCTCCCCCAGGTCGTCAAGTCCGCCCGCGTGATGAAGAAGGCCGTCGCCCACCTCATCCCGTTCATCGAGGAGGAGAAGGAGCGGAACGGAGTCACGCAGGGCAAGGGCCGGATCGTCATGGCCACCGTCAAGGGCGACGTCCACGACATCGGCAAGAACATCGTCGGCGTCGTCCTGCAGTGCAACGGCTTTGAAGTCGTGGACCTGGGCGTGATGGTGCCCTGGGCCGACATCCTCAAGGCCGCCAACGACAACAAGGCCGACATGATCGGGCTGTCGGGCCTGATCACGCCCTCGCTCGACGAGATGGTCACCGTCGCCCAGGAGATGACTCGCGCGGAGCTCAAGCTGCCGCTGCTGATCGGCGGCGCGACCACCAGCAAGGTGCACACCGCCTTGCGCATCGATCCCGCCTATGACGGACCCGTCATTCATGTGCTCGACGCCAGCCGCGCCGTCGGCGTGGCCTCCAGCCTGGTCTCCGACACCCAGAAGGAGCCGCTGATCGCCAAGACGGCCCAGGATTACGAAGCGGTGCGCGAGGCCCGCGCCGGCCGCGGCCAGAGCGAGCTCGCCCCGCTGGAGGAAGCGCGCGCCAATGCGTTCGCCTACGATCCGCAAGGCAAGGCGCCGCCGCCGGCGCGGCCGGGAATCCAGAATTTCGGCGAATGGCCGCTGAGGGACCTTCGCGCCTCGATCGACTGGACCCCTTTCTTCCGCGCCTGGGAGCTCGCCGGCAATTATCCTGCCATCCTGGAGGACGAGGTGGTGGGCGAAAGCGCGACCGCCCTGTTCAACGACGCCCAGGCGATGCTCGACCGCATGATTGCCGAGCATTGGGTAGTGCCGCGCGGCACGGTCGGCCTGTGGCGCTGCCGGCGCGAGGGTGACGATGTGCTCGTCCTGGCCGGCAACGACTGGACGCGCGTGCCGCTCCTTCGCCAGCAGGTGAAGAAGCGCGAGGGACGGGCCAACATGTGCCTCGCCGACTTCATCGACCCCGACGGCGAGGACTGGATCGGCGGTTTCGCCGTGGCCATCCACGGGCTTGAGCCGCACTTGGAGCGCTTCAAGGCGGAGAATGACGACTATTCCGACATCCTGCTCAAAGCGCTCGCCGATCGCCTGGCCGAGGCCTTCGCCGAGGTGCTCCACGCGCACGTCCGGGAGAGCGTGTGGGGCTATGCCGGGGTCGAGCACCTCACCAACCAGGAGCTGATTCGGGAGCGCTACCACGGCATCCGCCCCGCTCCCGGCTATCCCGCCTGCCCCGACCACAGCCTCAAGCCCGTGCTGTTCCGGATGCTCGGCGGCGATCCGGCCGGAGTGACGCTCACCGACAATTTCGCCATGCTCCCGACCTCGGCCGTCTCCGGCTTCTATTTCGGCCACCGCGACAGCCAGTATTTCGGCGTCGCGCGGATCGGCCGCGACCAGCTCGAAGACTATGCCCGCCGCCGCGGCGTCTCCGTCGAGGAAGCGGAAAGGTGGCTGAGGCCGAACCTGGACTAGCCGGCGCCGATCCTTATCGACTCGAACAGCGCGAGCGCGTATCCTGCCCGGGAAGGGAGATCGCCATGCCGCTGTTCCCGAAAATCCAGAGCCCCTGCCCCTATACGAGCCAGCTGGCCTCGATAATGGACGGCGACGTGTGCCGCATGTGCAAGCGGCAGGTCTTCGACCTCACCGACATGGCCGATGGGGACCGCGTCGCCTTTCTCTCCGGCTGCCGCGACGAGGTGTGCGTCTCTTATCGGCTCCGTCCCGCGCTTGCCGCGGCGGCGCTCGCTGCCTCGATGGTCGCGCTGCCGGCGGCTGCGGCGGCCCAGGAGGCCGAGGTCGCGGCGCCGGCGCCGCCGGTCGAGAGCGCCGACGACGTCATCTATGTAA
>DASZEO010000353.1:0-3626 GCA_035940755.1 Allosphingosinicella sp.
CGCCCACCATTTCCCCTCCTCCATCTCAGAAATTATAGGCGCGCTCGCCGTGGTCGGCGATGTCGAGGCCTTCGCGCTCGGAGTCGGGATCGACCCTGAGGCCGATCGTGTATTTGACCGCGGCGAAGGCGATCGCGGAGGCGGCGGCCGACCAGGCGACGGCGACGATCACCGCCTCGATCTGGACCAGCGTCTGCGACAGCATCGAGTAATCCGGTCCCCGAAAGCCGCCGAGCAAAGGCGAGGAGACGATGCCGGTGCCGATCGAGCCGACGATCCCGGCCAGGCCGTGGATTCCGAACACATCGAGGCTGTCGTCAAGCCGGAGGCGGTGCTTGAGGGTGCCGACGAAGCCGTAGCAGGCGAGAGCGGCGGCAATGCCGAGCAGCATCGCCCCGGCGACTCCGGAAGTGCCCGCCGCCGGCGTGATCGCCACCAGTCCCGCCACCGCGCCGGACGCGCCGCCGAGCAGCGACGGCTTGCCCGACACGATCCGCTCCGCCGCCATCCAGGTGAGGAGGCCCGCGGCCGGTGCGACGAAGGTGTTGAGCATGGCGATGGCGGCGGCGCCGTTCGCCTCGAGCGCAGAGCCGGCGTTGAAGCCGAACCAGCCGGCCCAGAGCAGGCCGGCGCCGACCACGGTGAGGCTCAGCGAATGCGGCGGGGTCATCTCGCGCAGGAAGCCGATGCGCTGCCCGGCGAACAGCACGCCGACGAGGCCGGCAATGCCCGAATTGATGTGCACCACCGTGCCGCCGGCGAAGTCGAGTGCGCCCCAGCCGTAGATCAGCCCGTCCGGGGCCCAGACCATGTGCGCCAGCGGCGCGTAGGCGATGGTGAGCCAGATGACGGCGAAGAGCAGGATGGCGCTGAACTTCACCCGCTCCGCCAGCGCACCGATCACCAGCGCTGCCGTGATCGCCGCGAAGGTCATCTGGAAGGCGACGAAGACGAGCTCCGGGATGCCGGCGCCCGGCGTGAGGGTGGGTGAGAGGCTGTCGCCGCCGATGCCGGCGAGGAACAGCTTCGAGCTTCCGCCGACCAGCGCTCCGCCGGCGCCGAAGGCCAGCGAATAGCCCCAGCCGACCCAGACCAGGATGGCCGCCGCGGTCACGCCGAGCACCTGGCTCAGGATCGACAGCACGTTCTTGGCTCGGACCAGGCCGCCGTAGAACAGCGCCAGCCCGGGCAGAATCATGACGAGGACCAGGATCGTTGACACGAGCATCCAGGCCGTGTCGCCCTTGTCGACGGCCAGCGCGGGAACGGGGACGGCGGCGGCTGCTGCTGCGGGGGCGAAGGCGAAACCGGGAAGGAACAGCGCCCACTTCACGCAATTCATCGACTCACCCCCTGCCCCTCGCCGGTGACCGGGATTGATCGCCCGCGGCCGCCAAGCGTCAACGGCAGCGTGAGATTTTCACGTGGAAAGCGGCGCCCGGCCAAGGATTCGCCGCTCGCCGGAACCTGCGTTGTGGACATTTTCATTTTCCGGGCAGAGAGATGGGCCGGTCTGCGCAAGGCAGAAGCGGGAGAGCCGGCCGTTCGTCCGTGGCTGGACGAAGGCGGTGCCCGGTGCGGGAGGAGGCTATGGCGACAGGTCAGGACCGGCGCGCTCGGCGCACCCGGCCCCCGCTGATCCAGGCGCTCAACCGCCTGCTGCTCAACCGGCGCCGCGAGAAGATCCGGGTGGCCGACATCATCGCCCGCGCCGATGCCGCTCGCGCCGAGGCGGACGACGAATTCGCCGACGTCGGCGAGGCCCACATGGAAGCGCTTGCCCGGCCGTTCGCCATCCTGGCGGACGCCGCCGCGGGCCAGGGCGATCCGGAGCGGCTGACGGCGCTGCTCGACCATTTCTGGGAGAACCGACAGCGCGCGCGGGCGACGCTTTCGGGGCGCACCGGGGACAAGGCGATCCGGCTGCTCGGCGACATGGTCGCGGCCCGGCTCCAGCGCCGGCAGATCGCGCTGGTGCTTCCGCTGCGCCTCGCCGCGTTGCAGCTCGCTTATGCCGCGATCGGGCCGCTGCGGGCATGGGTCGGCGGCGAAGCTTCCTGCCGCTCGGCGACGTTGGCGCAAAGCATCTGCCGCTGCGGCGACGAATTGGTCGAAAGCCTTGCGGCGACGCCGGTGACCCTGGTGCCGCGCGCCCGCGCGATGGGCGGCTGAAGGGCGGCACCCGCCCGCTGAAGACCCGAGCTTAGCGGCGGATTTCGCGGATGCAGGCGCGCATGTTGGCCTGGAAGCGCGCGCCATATTCGCCCGAGCGACGCTCCGCCTCGAGCTCGGCGAGGGTGCGGCCGGCCATGGTGCGGTCGATCGCGCATTCGCAATGACGCTCCACCGGCGTGCCGGGCGGCGCCGCGTCGCGCCCGCCGCCGATGCACGCGGGCAGCCACTCGGCCCGGAGCTGAGCCAAGCCGGACGCTTCATCGGCGGCGGGGAGCGGGCGGGCCGCAGCAGGCTTGCCGCCCGGCGCGGCGGCGGCGGAATTCGCGTCGGCCGAGGCATTGGCTGACTGGTTGTTCGTGGTACCGCCCGACCCGCAACCGGCGAGGGCCAACAGCAGCAGCCATGGGAGCGCGGGGCGCATGTCCGTCTCAGGCCGTCGCGGAGGAACCGCCGAGCGCCGCCTCGATCGCCTGCGCCTGCTCGCGCTGCCCGGGCATGCCGAGCCGGTGGAACTTGGCGCGGAACGGCTGCGCCGGGTCCTCGATGGCGATGTGCGTGAAGAGGCCGCCCGTCGACGCCTTCACCGGCGGAAGCGCGGCGAGCGGCCAGGACTGCACCTCCTGGACCTTGATGGCCTTGCTCTTGAAGCGAAGCGCAATGAAGCGGCGGTCGGTGAGCGCGACCACATATTCCTTGGTCAGCACGGCGATCGCGATCGCGCCGGGGAGGACGGCGAGGGCGAACAGGAGCGCGATCAGCGCGATCGGCGGCTGGCGAACGCCATAGGCGACGTGGCGGATCTGCTCGCCGGGTTCCAGATAGGGCGCGAAGGCCGCTTCGACCTTCGCCGGATCGTTGAAGCGCGCCATGGTTCCCCTCCCGGCAGCCTGTGGAAGCCGAGGAGATTAGCACGGAGGCGCAACGAGTCCAGCGTCCGCTAGAGCCGGATGCCGAGCCGCGGGGCGGCGGCGAAGAAGAGCAGATAGAGGGCGGCGGTGAGGGCGACGGCGGCGGCGAAGGACGGCCAGAAGCCCCAGCCGGAGCGAAGCATCCAGGGCAGCGCCACGAACATCGGCATCGAGGGCAGCAGGAACCAGAAGGTGGACTGCGAAAGCTGCGCCACTTTCCCGGCGTCCCCGGTGTCGCGCCACAGCCAAAGGAATGCGAGCAGCGAGACGAGCGGAAGGGAGACGATGAGGCCGCCAATGCCGGGCCAGCGGCGCGCCGCTTCCGAGGCGGCGGCAACCACGAGGCCGGAGAGCAAAGCCTTGAGGAGGAGATAGGCCATGGGCGTGGACCAGAGGTTAGCACAAGCGGGCGCGGAGTCGACGCCAGCAGGGCGCTGGCGCGGCCCGGGTCGAGCGGTTAGGCTGCCGGCGGGAGGGGACGGAATGAAGCGACAAGCGATCGGGCTGCTCCTCGCGGTGGCGCTCGCAGCGCCCGCGGCAGCG
>DASZEO010000354.1:0-3885 GCA_035940755.1 Allosphingosinicella sp.
CGCGATGTCGCAGCAGAATGTCGATCTGGTCCGCTCGATCTATGAGGCCTTCGCCGCAGCGGACGTGCCGGGCGTCGTGTCGCGGATGAGCGGCGACATGGAATGGAACGAGGCCGAGAACTTCCCCTATGCGGACGGCAATCCGTATCGCGGGCCGGAGGCGATCCTGAACGGCGTGTTCGCTCGGCTCGGCTCAGAATGGAACGGCTTTGCGGCGGTGCCGGAAGAGTTTCTGGACGCCGGCGACGCCGTGGTCGTGCTCGGCCGCTATCGCGGCACCTTCAAGGCGACCGGACAGGCGCTCGACGCGCAAATGGCCCATGTCTGGCGGGTGGCCGACGGCAAGGCGGTGCATTTCCAGCAATATACCGACACCCTGCAGGCGGCCCGCGTCACTGGCGGCGCCTGATGATCTTCGGGCGGCAATTGCCCGCTATCCGGCATCCCCGCTGCTCCGGTGTCCGCGCTGCGCCGGGCGCTGCGGCAGGATCAGGATCAGAGCGACGATCACCACCGCCAGCACCGCGGAGGCGAAGGGGCGGCTGAATTCGAGACCGCCCTGGAGGCGCGGCTTGTCGAGGAAGTCGCCGACGGTGGCCCCGAGCGGCCGGGTCAGGATGAACGCCGCCCAGAACAGCGCCACCCGGTCGACGCGGCTTCGGAAATAGAGAGCCGCCAGCACGCCCAGGCCCGCGGCGAAGACCAGCGCTGCGCCGCCATAGCCGAGGCCGCCGTCGTCGGCCGCCCAGTCGCCCAAAGCGGTGCCGAGCGTTTGCGAGAAGGTGATCGTCACCCAGTAGAACAGCTCGGTCTTCGCGGTCCGCACGCTGTCGACCGCGATCGAGCCCAGCGTCCAGTACCAGGCCGCGAGGGAGGCGAGCACCAGCGCCAGCAGCAGCGCCGAGCCGCCGGTATAGCCGATGCCGAGCGATCGGGTGGCATAATCCGCCATCGTCGTCCCGGCGGTCGTCGAAGCGATGATTGTCCCCCAGTAGAGGAACGGGTGGAAGCACGACGCCCGTATCTGCCACGCCACCAGCGCCACCAGCAACGCGACGAAAATCGCGGTTCCGACGAGATAGCCGAGGTCCATCGTCATCGAGACCGTGTCGCCGCCGGTCTCGCCCAATGTGGTGGCGAGGATCTTGATGGTCCAGAAGCCGAGCGTCACCGCCGGCACCTTGCTCGGCCGCTCCCGTTCCCGCTCCGTCATCGCCCGCCGTTCATCGCGCCACGGCTGCCGCGTAGGTGCGCGGCCCCTCGCGCCCCAGCCCTCGTACGCGATGGCGGAATCGCATCAGAAGGGAACCCGAATGCCGACCATCACCCGGTTGCTGACCATGCCGTTGGGCATCTGCGCGGACTCGACGAAGGCCCGGCCCGTCACGGCGCCGCCGAGGCCCGCCTCGGCGACCAGCGGCCGCTGCGCAAAGACGCGCTGCCAGAGTTCGATGGGGTAGTCACCGGCCCGGTTACGCCGGCCGCACACGACGATGTCGCCTTCGCCGCGCCGGCACTCGTCGCCGCCTTCGCTCGGCTGGTAGCGGGCGAGGTCGAAGTCGATCGCGGCGGCCGGCGGCGCGGGCGCGGGCGCCGCCTGGGCCGCGGCCTGGAGCGCCAGGGTGACAGCAATGCCCATGTCCTCGATCCCTGCGCAGCCGCGGCGGCAGCATCGGCGCCTATTGGGGCGAAGTTGTGGCAGCCGCCGTGGCGGCGGCTATGAAGGCAAGAGAGGAGCGAAAGCCGATGACCCAGCAGCAGCCTGAGAATGCCGAGGCCGTGGTGGCGCGGCTGAGCGGCGACGGTCGCTTCCAGACCCGCATTTCCGTCCGCGGCACGAGCTTCTTCGCCGACGAGCCGGTGGAAGTAGGCGGGGGCGGCACCGGGCCGACGCCGTTCGAGCTGCTGTCGGCGGCGCTCGCCGCCTGCACGGCGATGACGCTGCGCCTCTACGCCGAGCGGAAGGGCTGGGATCTGCCCGACTTCACGGTGGAGGCGGCCCACGCTCTGGCGAGCGAGCCGGGGGGCCGCGATCGGTTCGTGCGCCGCATCGCGCTCGACGGGGCGGTGGACGACGAACGCGCCGCCAGGCTGCTGGAGATCGCCGACAAGTGCCCGGTCCACCGGACTTTGGTGCGGGGCTTCGAGATCGTCACCGAAAGCGGCGCATCGGCGGTTCATACCGCGCCCGAGCCGCCGACGCGCCACGAAGAGGCCATGGAGCAGGCCTGCGCCGACTGAGTCTGCGGCCGCGCCGCCGTTGTCAGCCGGACTCGGCTGCGCCATAGGGCGATCTGAGCCTTTTTGAACGGAGACGCCGATGCTGATCGCCCTGTTCGCCATGGTCACCGCCGCTTTGTTCGCCGGCGCGTCGCTCTACGTCAGCGTGGCCGAGCATCCGGCGCGGATGCGGCTCGACGACGCCGCCGCGCTCGCCCACTGGAAGCCGAGCTATGCCCGGGCGACGCCGATGCAGGCCGGGCTCGCGCTCATCTCGTGCGCGCTCGGCATCTGGGCCTGGCTCAGGGCCGAGGACGTCTGGCTGCTCGTCGCGGCGCTGCTCATCGGCGCCAACCTGCCGCTCACCCTGGTCGCGATCATGCCGACCAATCGGCGGCTTCAGGCGACCGAGAGCGGCGGCGCCGAGAGCCGGGCGATGCTCGCCAGCTGGGGCGGGCGGCATGCGCTTCGCACCCTGCTCGGCCTCGCTTCCGTCGCCGCCTACCTCATCGCCTTCCTCTGGCCCTGAGACCGCCGCGCGGGCTTACCCGGCGTTAAGCGCCGCCTGCTAGGCCGGGCGGGAGCAACGGGGGAGGCTGAATTGCGCGGACTGATCGTCTTTTTCATCCTGATCGCCTTGGGCGGCGTCGGCATTCACGGCTGCTCCAGCGCGATCGGCGGCAGCGGCAGCACGCCGGCGAGCGAGCGGGTGATCCAGGCGGAGCCGGGCGAGATCGTCGAGGCGATGAACCGAAGCCTGCAGAGCGACGGCATGGAAGTCGTCTCCCGCTCCGACAGCGGCGATTACTACCGGCTGTCGCTCAGCGCCGCGGAGATGCGCCAGCATCCGAGCTACGCTCGGCTCGCCGAGCAGGGCAGCCTCACCATGGACGCGCATGTGACGCGCCGCCAGATCGAGCTCGCCGCCACGTTCGAAAGCGGCCTCGTCGCCGGCTTCACGATCGACATGAGCCCGGCTCCGGGCGGCAGCGGCACGCTGGCGCGGGTCGCGCCGCTGATCCGCGGCACGGGGCGCGACCAGGACACGGCGCTGGCCGCCTCGCTCAACCGCAATTTCGCGCGCTTCGGCGAGCGGGTGCTGGAGACCGTCGCGGACGCCGCCGAGAGCTGAGCTTCGCCTCCGCGGGGGTTCGGCCCGCTGGTCAGGCGGCGCCGGCCAGCTTGGCTTCGCTGCACAGGGCGCGCAGCTGGCGCGTAAGGCTCGGGCCGGCAAGGTGGGCGTCGACCTGGTCGAAGCGCTCGGCGCGCAGTTTGAGGCGGATGTCGTTGACGCTGGCACAGGTGCCGGAGCGGGCGAGGATGAAGGCGCGTTCGAGCGTGGTTGGGCTGGTCATCTTCCACATATGGGGGCCGGGCGGACGAAACCCTAATAAATAAGGTCTGATGTGGATCAGTGGGTGGGCTGGCTCTCGCCCATGCGCCGCCCAGGGTGAGGACCAGCGGCTTGCGGAGCCGAAATCGACGAAATCACACCCGCATCGGCATCAGCACGTAAAGCGCCGGTGCCTTGTCATTCTCCCTGAGCAAGGTAGGCGCGGCGGCGTCGGCGAGGTGGACCTCGACCGTGTCGCCTTCGATCTGGCCCAATATGTCCATCAGATAGCGGGCGTTGAAGCCGATCTCGAAGCTTTCGGCGCCGTAATC
>DASZEO010000355.1:0-3348 GCA_035940755.1 Allosphingosinicella sp.
AACGACGCGGTCGACGGTCTGGCGCGGGTTGAAGCCCATCACGAAGACCCCGTCGCCGGCGACGCTGACGTCGTTGGAGAAGGCAACGACCGGAACATCGTCGCGCCGCGCGATCGGCGCCACGGCCCTGACGTCCTCCGCGAGCAGCGGCCCGAGGATCAGGCCGTTGCCGTCGGCCAGCGCCTCGTTGGCGGCGGCGGCGGCGCCGGTGCTGGTATCGTAGGCGGTGATCCGGATGCGCTCTCCGCCGGTGTCGAACAGTGCCAGGTTCGCGGCGTTGAGAATCGACTGGCCGACCGCGGCATTCGCCCCGGACAGCGGCACCAGCACCGCGACACGGTTGCGCGTCTCGTCCGGCGGGAGCCGCGAGGGCCGCTCGACCGGCTGTTGCGGCTGCGCCTCCGGCTCGGGCGGCGGCAGCGGCGCCGGGCGGGAGCGCGGCACGCAGCCCGCCGCGGCGACGGAAAGGAGCGCCAGGCCGCCCAGCCTCCACAGCGTACGGCCCACAGGCGGGTGCCGCTCAGCAGATGGTTGCGGGCGGTGCGGTTGCGATGCCATGACGATACTCTCCATGAACGACCCGCTCGATCCCGGCCTCTATATCGTCGCCACGCCGATCGGCAATCTCTCCGATCTTAGTCCACGCGCGGCGATGATCCTGTCGAGGGCGGACCTGCTCGCGGTCGAAGATACAAGGATAACCGCCAAGCTTCTCAACCACATCGGCGTCAAACGGCCGATGACGCCTTACGACGATCACAATGCGGACCGGGTCCGGCCTGGGCTCGTCGCGCAGATGCGGGACAAGGCGGTGGCGCTCGTCTCCGACGCCGGCACGCCGCTCATCTCGGATCCCGGGTACAAGCTGGTCCGCGACGCGCGCGCCGCCGGGGTAGCGGTGACCACGATCCCCGGGCCCAGCGCGCTGATCGCCGCGCTTACGCTGGCGGGCCTGCCGACCGACCGCTTCGCCTTCTTCGCCTTCCTGCCCGCCAAGGCTGGTGCCAAGGCCTCGGCGATCGCCGAAGCGGCCCGATTCGAGGGCACCCTCGTCTTTTATGAAAGCGGGCCCCGCCTCGGGGCCACGCTGGCAGCGCTGCGCGAAGGGCTCGGCGACCGGGAAGGTGCGGTGACGCGCGAGATCAGCAAGGCGTTCGAAGAGACCGTCACCGGCTCCCTGGGCGATCTGGCGAAGCGCTACGGCGACGCTCCGCCCAAAGGCGAGATCGTGATCGTCGTCGGCCCACCCGTAGCTGCCGAAGCGCCCGGCGAAGCCGAGATCGAGGCGAGCCTGCGCGAGGCGATGACCCGCCTCTCGCCCTCGCGGGCCGCCGCGGAAGTCGCGGAGCGCCTCGGCCTGCCGCGCCGGGCCGTCTACGAGCGGGCGCAGCGCCTCAAATGAAGCGCCAGCGCGCCGAGCGCGGCGGCCGTCGCGCGGAGCGTATCGCGGCCTGGTGGCTGCGGCTCAAGGGCTGGCGGATCCTGGCGATGCGGGCCCGCACGCCCGTCGGCGAGGTCGACCTGATCGCCCGGCGCGGCCGCACCGTCGCCTTCGTCGAGGTGAAGGCCCGCTCGTCCGACGACGCTGCGGGGATGGCGCTCGACGAGTTCCGCCTGCGCCGCGTGGCGCGTGCCGCCGAAGCGCTCGCGCCCCGCTACGCCGGTCCCGCCGACACGACCCGGATCGATGCGATGTTCATCGTGCCCCGCCGCCTGCCGCGGCACCTCGTCAACGTCTGGCACGGGTGACAGGGGCGGCTCGGTCGCCTATTCACCCGCTCCGTTCGCCCTGAGCCTGTCGAAGGGCGTTCCTGGTGCTTCCGCTAGAGAACGGAAGGTTTGGGCTTCGACAGGCTCAGCCCGAACGGCAGTTGGTTGGTCAGGAGCGAAATGAACCTTCGCGTCGCCGTCCAGATGGACCCGCTCGATCGGATCAACATCGAAGGCGATTCGACGTTCGCGATCATGCTTGGCGCTCAGGCGCGCGGCCACAGCCTCTATTACTACGCGCCGGAAGACCTGAGCTGGCGCGACGGCCGCCTCTACACAATGGCCTACCCCGCTCAGGTGCGGCGCGTCGCGGGTGACCATTTTTCGTTCGGCGAACCGCAAATCCTCGATCTCGGCCGCGACGTGGATGTCGTGCTGATGCGCCAGGACCCGCCCTTCGACCTCGGCTACATCACGGCAACGCACCTGCTCGAGCGGATCCAAAGCGAGACTTTGGTCGTCAACGATCCCGCCAGCGTGCGCAATGCGCCCGAGAAGGTCTGGGTGCTCGATTACGCCCGCTTCATGCCCCCGACGGTCATCACCCGCTCGCTCGGCCTCGCCCGCAAGTTCCTCGCCGAGCATGGCGAGATCGTCGTCAAGCCGCTCCACGGCAATGGCGGCAAGGCGGTGTTCAAGGTCGGCCGCGACGGCCAGAACCTCGCCTCGCTGATCGAGGTGTTCAACACGGCCTATCGCGAGCCGCACGTGGTCCAGGCCTTCCTCCCGGAAATCGCCGAGGGCGACAAGCGCATCGTCTTCGTGGACGGCGAGGTGGCAGGCGCGGTGAACCGTATTCCAGGCGAAGGAGAGATCCGCTCCAACCTCGCCGTCGGCGGCAAGGCCGCCAAGACCCAGCTCACGGCACGCGAGGAGGAAATCTGCGCCGCGCTGGGACCTGAGCTCAAGAAGCGCGGGCTGCTGTTCGTCGGCATCGACGTGATCGGCGGCAAGTGGCTGACGGAGATCAACGTCACCTCCCCCACCGGCATCGTTGCCATCGACAGGTTCAACGGCACCGACACCCCTGCCCTCATCTGGGACGCGATCGAAGCAAAGGCCGGGCGCAGCTAGGCTCGCGGGTGGGCGTGGCGGTAGACGTCCATCAAATGCGCTGCGTCGACGGCGGTGTAGATCTGGGTGGAGGACAGGCTGGCGTGGCCGAGCAGCTCCTGCAGGGCGCGCAGGTCGGCGCCGCGGCCGAGCAGGTGGGTGGCGAAGCTGTGGCGGAGCGCGTGCGGCGTCGTGCGCTCCGAAAGCCCGAGCGTCGCGCGCGCCTTGCGCACAGCGCGCCGGACGATCTCGCCCCGGAGCGGCCCGCCTCGGGCACCGCGGAATAAAGGCGCGTCCTTCGCGGCCGCATAGGGACATAGGGTGAGATACCGTTCGATCGCCTCGCGCACCGGCGCCAGCAACGGTACGATCCGGGTCTTGGCCCGCTTGCCCGTGACGCTGAGCGACTCGCCGAGCGGGAGGGCCGTCCCGGTCAGTCCGAGCGCCTCGGCGACCCGAAGCCCGGAG
The DNA here is from genome assembly GCA_035940755.1 of Allosphingosinicella sp. Lineage (GTDB taxonomy): Bacteria > Pseudomonadota > Alphaproteobacteria > Sphingomonadales > Sphingomonadaceae > Allosphingosinicella. The sequence continues at coordinate 3,292 of DASZEO010000355.1, forward strand.
CCGTAAAGGAGCAGAAGGATCGCCTCGTCGCGGGCGGCGATCCACGGCTCCGAGGCG
>DASZEO010000356.1:0-4050 GCA_035940755.1 Allosphingosinicella sp.
CAGGACTTCCGCCGTAGAGGTGAGGCCGGTGCGGTCGATGTCCTGACGGTCGACGAACACGACCGGCTGGTCCTGGTCGAGCGGGTCGCGGCGAATGCGCGAGCCGGTAACGACGATCGCCCCGCCCTCCTCCGTCTCCGCTCCGGGGGCGGCGTCGGCAGTGGTGGGCTCGTCAGGCTGGTCGCTGCTCGGCTGAGCGGCTGCGGCCGCGGGAAAGGCGGCGGTGGCGACCGCGATCGCAAAAGTGGCGGTCCCGATGCGGATCGTGCGCGACAGGCTGGTCATGTCTGCTCCCCCTCGTGGGCCGGGCCGTCCCGGCGTCGAAGGCGATGCTATGCCCGCCTCAGGTGCCTTAGGAAGCCAAAACAGCAGGGGCAGCGACGCACAGGCGCGATTTTCACGCGTCGTTGCACTTAAGTTACATTCTGAGGCTGGTTATCCACAGCCACGGCGCGCGCGCTGCGGCTAGGGCGCTCGGAGAGCCCCGGCAGGCGCATCTGCCGCCGGGTCGCGCAGCAAGGTCCAGCCCTCGGGCAAATAGTCCGTCGACATGAAGAAGTAGAAGCGGCACGCATCTCCGTGCCGGCTGCTGCCCTTGAAGATGCCGAACGCCGTCGTCCCGGTGAAGACCGGACCGCCGCTGTCGCCGCCCCGGCAGGCGGGCCCGGCGACGGTCACCCAGACGGGGTCGCACGGGCCGCCGCACAAATCGCCCGCCGGCGCATAATCGACGAGCTCGACCTCGGCGCAGCTGTAGCCGGTCGTCTCGCCGCGGTGGCAGACGGTCTCGCCGGCGCGGATGCTGTCGCGGGCGCGGCCTGCCGTCAGGGTGCGAAGGCGGCTCTTGTCGCTCGCGGCGAAGAACAACGGCCGCAGCGGCACGTCGCTGACATGGACCTGCACGTCCTGGTAACGTGCGCCCCACCCGCCCACGAAGCTGAGCGCCACCTGGCGGCCGTCCTCGGGGTCGTAATAAGTGAGGTCGTCCGGACAATGGGCGGCGGTGACGACGCCGCTGCGGGCGCCGTCGGTGACGACGAATCCGGTGGTGCAATATTGCCGCCCGCCGCTCAGCGGCTCGACCCCGGCGACCCGCGCCCCGCCCTCGACGCCGGCATCCTCGTTGCGGGCGTCGAGCGGACGGATTCGAACCGGCACGCCTGCAAGCGCTGCGATGGCGGCTTCGACTTCGCCGGAGGGGTCAGGATGCTCGCCGCGAACGTGGAGCACGAGCTCGCCGGTGCGCTCGTCCGCCCCGATGCCCTGGAGACCCGGCAGCATTGCCGCGATCGCCGCGCGATGCGTCGCGATCGCCTGCACGAGCGCGGCGCGAGTCGCCGCCGCGCCCGTCCTGAACACGACCGGCACGGCCCTCCCTCCGGCGGAAATGAAGCGGTCGCGCACCGGCTCGGAGCCGGTGAGCAGCACGACGATCCGCCACTCCGGTTCGTGCTCGATGGACATGCCGGCGAGCCGGTCGGCATAAGTGCGGCGGATAAGGTCGGTGGCGGCGACGCTGTCCTGCTGGGCGCGGAGCCTGCGCAGCGCTTCGGCCAGGGCCACCCCATGCCGGCGGGCATAGTCGGCGGCGTCTTCGGCCAGCGACTCATCGACGCTCTGCACCGGCGCCGGGCGCGGCGGTTCGCTGCGGCCCTGCCCGGCCGCAGCGGAGCCGACGGCGAGGGCAAGGATCAGCGCCGCCGCCCTTCCCGCCCGTACCAGCATCCGCAGCGCCTCCCCGCCCGCGACCTGTGTCGCTCAGCCGCCCCATCGCTCGGTCCGGCTTGACGCAAGCTGACCGAGCGCCCGGACCTTAGCTAAAAATCGGCCGAAAAGGTAATGCCCCAAGTGCGCGGATCGCCCGGAAGTCCGACGATGAGGCCGGTGTTGCTCGGCCCGAGGGAGAGCACCTCGAAATATTCCTCGTCGAGGGCGTTGCGAACCCACAGGTGCACGTCCCAGTCGTCGTCGGCCCTGAAGCCCACGCGCAGATTGGCGAGCGAGTAGCCGTCGACGTCGGTGTACAAGGAGCGGGTCGGGTTCGAGGAGAACCGGGTGCGGGCGGTGCCGTCGACACCCAGATAGACCTCGCCGGTGTGACCCAGCAGGCGCGTCGGCACATTGTACTCGAAGCCATAGCTTGCCGACCATTTGGAGACACCCGGCAGCCAGCTCCCGGAAGCATCGCAGCTTGCCGGGCTGATTCCCCCCGGCGTGCCCGGAGCGCTGGGGGTCTGGCCGGGCTGGGCGATCGTGCCGCCGGAAAGCTCCGGCGGGCACGGAGCGTCGGGGAAGCTCAGATATTCGGCATCCGTGTAGGCGCCGTTGGCATAGAAGGAGAAGCGGTCGCTGACCCGGAAATTGAGCTCGGCCTCGGCGCCCCTCACCCGCACCTTCTCGGCATTCGCCAGATAAGCGAGCACGACGCCGCCGCTCGGGCTGCTGGTGACCGTCGTCTGATAATCGCGGATTTCCGTCCAGAAGCCCGACAGGTTCAACGTCGCGCGGCGGTCCCACAGCTGGGTCTTCAGGCCCAGCTCGAAGCTGTCGATTTTCTCCGGCCGCACGGTGGCCGCGGTCAGCACCGGCTGGCCGCCGCTCAGCGGAAGACCGTTCATGTTGATGCCGGCCGACTTAAAGCTGTGGGCATAGGTGGCATAAGCCATGATGCGCGGGGTGATGTCGTAGGAGGCGGTGAGGTCGTAAGCCAGGTTCCACTGGCTGAGCCGCGCGTCATAAGACTGCGGCGGCAGGGTGTTGCGCTGATCGTTGGTCAAGGTGGTGCTGCCGTCGGCGGTGGTCACCACCGCCTCGTATGAGCCCCGCTTGCGGTCGAGGTTCAGCCGGAGGCCCGGCTGAATGCGCACCCGATCGGAGACATTCCACGTCAGCTGCCCGTAAAGCGCGGCGCTGGTGCTGGAATAGCGGATGTCGTTTTCCGAGCGAAGGCCATTGAGGATGGCCGGGTTGCAGGCGTTCGCGGTCGGCGGCTCGCACCCGGTGGAGCCGGCCGGCACCGGACCGGGGTTGAGCAGGAAGCGGCTGGCCGCCGCGCCCTGTTCCTGGGCGCCGGAGGTATGGAACCTCTGGTGGAAATAGAAGGCGCCGAGCACGTAATCGAGCGTCTCGCCCCCCTGCGAGGCGTAGCGGAATTCCTGCGTCCACTGGCGGTGCCGCGAGGGATTGGCCGAGACGGTCGTGATCGGAAGACCGGTGAAGTCACGGTCGCTCGACGGGTACCAGTTCCAGAAGCGCCACGCCGATATCGAGGTGAGCGTGCCGGGGCCGAGGTCCCATTCGCCGCGAAGCGAGACGCCTCCGGCGCGCTGGCCGGAGCGGCTTGCGGTGTCGAGGTCGGTGACCCGGTCGAACGGATCGGTGCTCGGCGGCGCATAGTTGAACGCCGCCGCAAGCGCCGCGAATTGCCGGTTCAGCGGCCGCTGAGTCGTGCCGGTGCGGACGTAGATCTGCGCGCCGGATTCGGGAAAGGACTCGGTGTAGTCGCCCGTCAGCGTCACATCGAGGTCTTCGGACGGGCGCCACAACAAGGAAGCGCGGCCGCTGAGATTCTCACGGTCGTTGAGATATTCGCCCGTCGCGACGTGGAAGATCGTGCCGCGCCGAGTGGTCGCCGAGCCGGCGAGGCGATAGGCCAGGGTGTCGCTGAGCGGGCCGGAGACGGCGCCGCGCGCCTGAAGAAATTCGAGGCTCCCGGCCGACAATTCGACATGGGCCTCGGGGCTGAAGCTCGGCGGGTTGGTGATGACGTTGATCGCGCCGGCCGTCGTGTTCTTGCCGAACAAGGTGCCCTGCGGCCCCCGGAGCACCTCGACGCGCTGGACGTCGTAGAGGTCGAACACGGCATTGGCGACCCGGCTGTAATAGACCTGGTCGATATAGATGCCGACACCCTGCTCCAGCCCGTCGTTGGTCAGGCCCAGCGGTGCGCCGAGACCGCGGATGTTGATGGCGGCGTTGCGCGGGTTGGTTCCGTAATAGGCGATCGAGGGCTGCAGCTGCATGAGCTGGCTGATCGACTGGGTGCCGCTT
>DASZEO010000357.1:0-1763 GCA_035940755.1 Allosphingosinicella sp.
ACGATCCGCCGCGGCTTCGAGAAGTTCGGCGGCGTCAAGCGGCGCTTCACCAAGGTCGGCGAAGTCGACGGCGTGGCGATCATCGACGATTACGGCCACCATCCGGTGGAGATCCGCGCCGTGCTCGCGGCGGCCCGTGAAGGCGCGCAGGGACGGGTGATCGCGGTCGTCCAGCCGCACCGCTACTCCCGGCTCAACAGCCTGATGGACGAGTTCCAGATCGCCTTCAACGACGCCGACATCGTTATGGTGGCGCCGGTCTATGCCGCCGGCGAGGAGCCGATCGAGGGGGTCGACAATGAAGCCCTGGTCGAAGGGCTCAAGGCCCGGGGCCACCGCGCCGTCTGCACCGTCGACGACGCCCGCGACGCGTGCCGCCAGCTTCGCGATATCGCCGCGCCGGGCGACATGGTCATCTGCCTTGGCGCCGGCGACATCACCAAGTGGGCCGCCACGCTTGCCGACGGTATCGGCGAGGCGCGCGCGACGCGGTCGTCGAGGGCGGCGGAGGCCGCCGAATGAGCGCGGTCATCGATCTTCCGCAGCTCGAGGGGGCGGTGGAGCGGAACGGCTCGCTGGCGGAATTCATCTGGTTTCGCACCGGCGGCCCGGCGGACTGGCTTGTGAAGCCCAGGGACGTTGCCGACCTTTCGAGCTTCCTGAGCGGCCTCGAACCGTCGGTACCGGTGCTTCCCGTCGGCGTCGGCTCCAACCTCATCGTCCGCGACGGCGGCGTGCCGGGGGTGGTGATCCGCCTTCCCAAGAGCTTCGCCAAGGTGACGGTGGAACCCGGCAACTGGGTGCGGGCCGGCGGCGGCGCCATGGGCATCACGGTCGCTTCGAAGGCGCGGGATGCCGGCATATCGGGTCTCGAATTCCTGCGCGGCATTCCCGGGACGGTGGGCGGAGCGGTGCGGATGAACGCCGGCGCCTATGGCCGCGAGGCGTGCGACATCCTGGTGGAGGCGACTTTGGTGCTCCGCGACGGCAGCGTCGAAACCTGGCCGCTCGAGCGGCTCGGCTACACCTATCGCCACAGCGCCGTACCGCAGGGTGCGGTGGTGGTCGAAGCCCTGTTCCAGGGCTCGCCCGGCGATCCGGCCGCGATCGGCGCGGAGATGGACCGGATCGCCCAGGAGCGCGAGGCCTCGCAGCCGCTCCGCTCGCGCACCGGCGGCTCAACGTTCAAGAACCCGCCGGGCACCAAGGCCTGGAAGCTGATCGACGCCGCCGGCTGCCGCGGCCTCAAGCTCGGCGGCGCTCAGGTGTCGGAGAAGCATTGCAACTTCCTCCTGAACCTCGGCGAGGCGACCGCCGCCCACATCGAAGCGCTGGGCGAGGAAGTGCGGCGCCGGGTGAAGGCCCATTGCGGCGTGGAGCTTGAGTGGGAGATTCAGCGCGTGGGACTGCCGTCATGCTGAACTTGTTTCAGCATCCAGCGACGCGCTGCACTGAGGCGGAGAAATGGACCCTGAAACAAGTTCAGGGTGACGGGAAGGGAGTGGGTGCGTGACCCTGTCCCCGCTCCACATCGCGGTGCTGATGGGCGGCTGGTCGGCGGAGCGCGAAGTGTCGCTGACGTCGGGCGCCGGGGTCGCCGACGCGCTCGAGAGCCGCGGCCACCGCGTGACCCGGATCGACATGGACCGGAACGTGGCCATGGTGCTGGATTCGGTGCGGCCGGACGTCGTGTTCAACGCGCTTCACGGCACGCCCGGCGAGGACGGGACGGTGCAGGGGCTGATGGACCTGATGGGGATCAG
>DASZEO010000358.1:0-5999 GCA_035940755.1 Allosphingosinicella sp.
GTCATTGGTGCCGGTGACCGTGATCGTCACGGTCGAGCTGGATGTCGCCCCGTACTCGTCCTTGATAGTGTAATTGATCAGCACGGCCTCGCTCGCGCCCTGGGCGAGATGGTCGAAGGCGGTGCCCGGATCGAATTTCACCTGGTTGCCGGCAACGGAGACGCTGCCCTTGCCGGCGGGGCCGGACGCGGAAGTAACGGTGAGGACGGCGCCGTTGTCGACGTCGGTGTCGTTGGCGAGCACGTTGATCGTCAACGACTGGTTCTCGTCGCCCGTTGCCGTGTCGGCATTCGCCACCGGGGCGTCGTTCAGGCCGGTGATGCTGATCGTCAGCATGCCGGTGTCGGTGAGGCTGCCGTCGGTGACGGTGTAGCTGAAGCTGTCCTGGACCAGCTGGCCCTGCGCCAGCGCCTGGGTCGAAGCATAGGGCGTGTAGCTGTAGGTCCCGTTGGCGTTCAACGTCAGCGTGCCGTAGGCGCCGTTGAAGGTGCCGGGCGTGACGCTGAGGGGTCCGCCTTCCCAATCGAAGTCGTTGTCGGTCAGGCGCGCGGAGCCGCTGCTGTAGGTGCCGACGTCCTCGGTAATGGAGACGGCGTCGTCCTGCGCAATCGGCGCGTTGTTCTGCGTCAGGTCGATGGTGACGTCGGCGAACTGAAGGCGCTCGACATTGATCACATAATCGGCGCCGTCGCGCGCTGCGACGTGGTCGACGATCCCGAGCGCGCCGCCCGACAGACGGTAGAAATCGTACTCGAAGATTGAGCCGTAATAGCGGGCGGTGTCGATGCCGTCGCCGCCGTCGAGATAATCGTAGCCGCCGCCGCCGACGAGAAGATCGTTGCCGCCCCATCCCGTCAAATTGTCGTTGCCGGACTCACCGTAAAGGCTGTCATTGCCCGAATCGCCGCGGAGTTCGTCGTTGCCGCCGCCTCCATAAACGACGTCGTTGCCCTTCTTGGTGTGCACCCAATCGTCGCCGTTGCCGGCGTAGATCACGTCATCGCCATTGGTGCCGTTGATGGTATCGTTGCCGCTGGTGCCGTAAATGGTGCTCACGTCTAATCCCTCCCCGATTTCGAGGATCAGGTGCAGAGTACACAAGCATTTCCGATGAATAACTATCGGCTATGCGAGCGCCGGATGCTGTTCCTGATCAATCCCCCGACCAAGCAGTACCAGGGAATCCCCCTGGAAAATGGAGTCGACCTGCCCTCTTCTTACGGCTTCGCGACTCACCCCCCGGTTCTGCTTTAGCCAGACAGACTGACTTGCGAACAAGCGACTGTCCAGAGGTAAAGAAATAAATGAAATTGAAGTCGACCGACCGGCCTCAGGCGACGGGGCGCCGTGCGCGCAGCGCCTGGGCGAGCGTGCCCTCGTCGAGATAGTCGAGCTCGCCGCCGACCGGCAGGCCGTGCGCCAGCTGGGTCACCCGCACCGGGAAGCGCTCGAGCCGCTCGGCCAGATAATGGGCGGTGGTCTGGCCTTCGAGCGTGGCGTTCATCGCCAGCACGATCTCGTCGATGCCGCCGGCGGCGACCCGGGCGATCAGCGTGTCGATCGCCAGATCTTCCGGACGCACGCCCTCGAGCGCCGACAAGCGCCCGCCCAAGACGTGGAAGCGACCTGGAAAGAGCCGAGACCGGTCGAGGGCCCACAGGTCCGAAACTTCCTCGACGACGCAGAGGAGGCGCGAGTCGCGGCGGGAGTCCCCGCAGACGGAGCACGGGTCGCAGGTATCGACATTGCCGCACTCGGAGCAGACGGCGAGCCGCTCGCTGACCCGCTCGAGCGCCCGAAGCAGCGGCGTCAGCGCGCCTTCGCGCCGCTTGAGCAGGTGAAGCACGGCGCGGCGCGCCGAGCGCGGGCCGAGCCCCGGCAGCCGCGCCAGCGCCTGGGTCAGCGCCTCGATCTCCTGGGAAGCCATGGCGGCGAGATAGGGGAGATGGCGGCGGCTTGCCAAGCGGGGCGCCCTTTCCGCTATTGGGGCGACGGGATCAAGGCCGAGCAAAGATGCGCATCGCTTTCATGGGGACGCCGGAATTCGCGGTGCCGACGCTCGACGCGCTGATCGAGGCGGGGCACCAGATCGTGGCGGTCTACACTCAGCCGCCGCGGCCGGCCGGACGCGGCAAGGCGCCGAGCCCCTCCCCGGTCCAGCGGCGCGCCGAGGCGGCTGGCCTCGAGGTGCGCACGCCCGCGACGCTTCGCGATCCGGCTGAGCAGGCGGCGTTCGCAGCACTGGACCTGGACGTGGCGGTGGTCGCCGCCTACGGGCTGATCCTGCCCGAGCCGATCCTCCAGGCACCTTATGACGGCTGCCTCAACGTCCACGCCTCTTTGCTGCCGCGCTGGCGCGGGGCGGCGCCGATCCAGCGGGCGATCCTCGCCGGCGACCAGCGAACCGGCGTCACGATCATGCAGATGGAGCGCGGCCTCGACACTGGCCCCGTCCTGGCCAAGGCCCGCACCGAGATCGACCGCAAGACTGCGGGCGAGCTGAGCGCGGAGCTGGCGGCACTGGGCGCGGGGCTGATGGTGAGGGTGCTCGGACAGCTTTACAAGGTGGGGCGCGCCCCGCAGACCGAGCGCTTCGCCACCTACGCGCCGAAGATCGAGAAGCATGAAGCCAAACTAGATTTCAGCCAGCCGGCCGAAGCGGTCGAGCGGCAGGTGCGCGCCTTCAATCCCGCCCCCGGCGCCTATTTCGAATATGTCGGCGAGCGGATCAAGGTGCTTGCGGCAGAGGTTGCGGAGCTTGGCGGCGAGCCGGGGACGGTGCTCGACCACGGCCTGGCAGTCGCCTGCGCCGAAGGCTCGATCGTGCCGACGCTCGTACAGCGGGCGGGTAGAGCGGCGATGCGTCCCGACGAGCTGCTGCGTGGATTCGTAATCCCGACCGGAGCCGCGCTCGGGTGACGCGGTTTCGCTTGACGGTCGAATATGACGGGCGCCCGTTCATGGGCTGGCAGCGCCAGGCGCACGGCCCGTCGGTGCAGCAGGCGATCGAGGAGGCCATACGCGCCATCACCCAGGAGGAGGCGACGCTTCACGCAGCGGGGCGAACCGACGCCGGGGTGCATGCCCGGGCGATGACCACGCATGTCGACCTGGAGCGGCCGATCACGCCGTTCCGCCTGAGGGACGGAATCAACGCGAAGCTTCGGCCGCTCCCGGTGGCGGTGCTGGCGGCGCGGATGGTCGACGACGATTTTCATGCCCGCTTCAGCTGCATCGGCCGGCGCTACCTCTACCGGATCGTCAACCGGCGCGCCCCGCTGGCGCTCGACGCGGGGCGGGCGTGGCGGGTGCCGGTCGTGCTCCACGCCGACGCTATGCACGCGGCGGCGCAGCGGCTGGTCGGACGTCATGACTTCACCACCTTCCGCTCCGCCCATTGCCAGGCGGAGAGCCCGGTGAAGACGCTCGATCTGCTGACGGTGCGCCGCTATGGCGAGGCGGTCGAGATCGAGGCGGCGGCGCGCTCCTTCCTCCACCACCAGGTGCGGTCCATGGTCGGGTGCCTGCAGCTGGTCGGGCGCGGCAAGTGGACGGCGGGCGATCTCCAGGCGGCGCTGGAGGCGCGCGATCGCGCGGCATTGGGATTCAACGCGCCACCCGACGGCCTTTATTTTCTCGAAGCGGTCTATCCGGAGCGTTAGCCGCGCCGAGGCCGAACAGCCGCTGAAGCGACTTGTCGAGCATCAGCAGCTGCCAAAGCTGCCGGCCATGGTCGGAACGGCCGCGGCGATGGTCTTCGGCGAGGCGCCCGATCGCGCCCGCGTCGAACCAGCCGGTGGCGGCAAGCGCCGAGCCCTGAGCGATGGCGGCGGCTTCGGCGGCGAGCGGTCCTCGGAACCAGGCGCTGACCGGCGTGACGAAGCCCATCTTGCGCCGCTGGAGGATCTCGGGCGGGAGGCGGTCCTGAAGCGCCCGCTTCATCAGCCATTTGCCGCTTCCCCCGCGAAGGCGGATGCGCGCCGGCAGGCGGGCCGCGAACTCGACCAGGCGATGGTCGAGCAAAGGTTCGCGCGCCTCGAGGCTCACCGCCATGCTGGTCCGGTCGACCTTGGTCAGGATGTCGCCCGGGAGCCAGATCTTGAGGTCGGCATATTGGGCCCGCGAGAGCGAATCGTGTGCCGGCGCGTCGTCGAAGGCTCGGATGTAGCGATCCTCGGCGCGATGGCCGCCAAGAAGCTTTGTGAAGGAAGAGCTGTAAAGGCTTGAACGGATTGACGGCGGGGTGACGCCGACCGCCCCGGCATAAGCGGCGGCGCCGCTTTGGCCAAGCGCCTGGAGCGTCGTCTTGGCGCGAAGAACGCGCGGCGCCCAGTCGAGCTTCGGATACACCGCACCGACCGAGGCGGCGGCACTCGCCAGGGGGCCCGGCAGCAGGCGCCGAAGCCGCTCCTCGGCCATGAACATGCGGTAGCGCCGGTAGCCGGCGAACGCCTCGTCGGCGCCGTCGCCCGAGAGGGCGACCTTCACCTTCTCCACCGCCAGCGCGCTGACCTGATAGGTCGGAAGCGCGGAGGCGTCGGCGAACGGCTCGTCGAAGGCATCGGCGAGGCGGTCGATCAGTGCGAAATCGCCGGCGGCGACCGTACGTGCGCGGTGGTTGGTGGCGAACCGCTCGGCGACGAGGGCGGCGTAGCGCGTCTCGTCATGATCGGCCTCGTCGAAGCCGATCGAGCAGGTCTCGACGGCGCCGCGGCTCGCCTCGGCCATGAAGGCCACCACTGCCGAGCTGTCGACGCCGCCGGAGAGGAAAGCGCCGAGGGGCACGTCGGCCACCATCCGCGAGCGGACCGCCTCGCGCAGCCGCTGGGTCATCTCCTCCTCGAGCGCCCTCAGCGGCCGGCTGCTGGGGCTGGAAAAGTCGACGTCCCACCAGGCGGTGGGAGCGGGAACGGAGCGACCGCGGCGGGCCAGGAGATAGTGGCCGGCCGGGAGCTTGCACACGCCTTCGACGATGCAGGCGTCGTCCGGAACGTATCCGAAGGCGAGATAATCCTCGACCGCTTGCGGACTGATGGCGCGGCGGAGGCGCGGGTCGGCCAGCAGACCCTTCAGCTCGGAAGCGAAGGCCAAAGCGCCATCGGGCAGCTCGGCGTAGAAAAGCGGCTTCACGCCCAGCCGGTCGCGGGCCAGGAAAAGGGCGTCGGCGTCGGCATCGTAGATCGCGAGGGCGAACATGCCGTTCAGCCGCTCGAGCGACCGAGGGCCCCATTGCCGCCAGGCCGCCAGGATCACCTCGGTATCGCTTTCGGTGCGGAAGCCGTGGCCCTTCGCCTCAAGCTCGGCCTTCACTTCGCGGAAATTGTAGATCTCGCCGTTGAACGTGACCGCCACGCGCCGGTCGGGCGTCAGCATCGGCTGCGCGGCCGCGTCGCTGAGGTCGATGATCGAAAGCCGGCGATGGCCGAATCCGACGCCCGGTGCCGTCCAGACGCCGCTTCCGTCTGGGCCGCGATGAGCCAGCACGTCCGTCATGGCGCCGATCCGCGCCGGATCGACGGGCTTGGGCACGTCAGGATGGAAGAGGCCGGCGATCCCGCACATCGGCTTAGTCCAGCCCGGCAGCGCGGTCGGCGAAGTGGTCCACCGGCCCGAGTGCGGCGAGGAAGGCGTCGACGGCCGGGCGCGAGCTGATGCCGGCGGCCGGCGCGGGTGCCGACACGAGGATGGCGACGGCGCGGCGGCGGCCGCCCAGCAGGCGAGTCTTCATCGTCTCCAGCTTCACCTCGACTCCGCTGCCCGTGAGGATGTCTCCCACGCGGTAGAAGCTGACCACCTCGCGCGCCACCCCATGCGAGGCGATCCGCTCCGCCCTTCCGTTGGGCGGCGCCGGCGAGTCGGCAGTCCAGGCCCACCCCGGGGCGAGGCCCTGGCCGTAGCCGATCACTTCGGCGCCCTCAGCCTGGTCCGCGAAGACGGCGACGGCGAGGTCGACCACCCTGCCCTGTCCGTCGCGATAGCGCGCCATGCGGAACAGGTCG
>DASZEO010000359.1:0-12128 GCA_035940755.1 Allosphingosinicella sp.
GTAATGATGAAGAAGCTCGTTATCGCCGCTCTGGCGTCGGGTGCGCTCACTCTGCCGGCGCTCGCCCAGAACACGTTTCCGAATCCGGAAGGCTACAGCAATCGCGGCCAGTGCCAGGCGGCATTGATGCACGCGCGCAACTCGCTGCGGCAGAATCCGGACACGCGCCATCCGAACGACGCGGACCTCAGCAACAGCGAGTTCAACCAGCGCACGGCGCAGAACTGGCAGTGCCAGCGCAACGCCGACAGCGGGCGCTATTACGCGCGCTTCGTGGGCTGAAGCACCTGACCTAAGCCAAGCCCGGAGGCGATCCTGCCTCCGGGCTTGGCTGTATGCCCTGGTGCGACCTAATGGCCCGGGGTCGCGTCGTGGCCGTTGGTGTTGACGTCGATGTCGGGGTTGCCCTTGTTGTTGATGCCCACGTCGACATCCACGCCCGGGACGTCCGGACTGGGCAGGTCGATGTCGAGCCCGCGCTCGTCGATCCTGACGCGGGTGCCGCTGCGATCGACGCGGTAGCGCACGCCGTTCTCGACGACGATCCGGGTGTCCGTGTCGCCCAGGCGGACGCGAGTCCCGCTCGGATCGACGCGGTAGGTGGCCCCATTCTCCTGGACAATGCGCGTGCCGCGGGGCCAATCGGCGGCCGCCGTTGCGCCGGAAGCGCCGTTACCGCCGCTCGTTTCCTCGTCGCTCGCACTGGCTGCGTTGTCGCCACCGGCGCTGGCATTGGAGCCGTTTCCGTTGTCCGACTGTTGCCCGCAGGCGGCCAGCCCCAGCGAGGCTGCGGCGATCGCCATGGTCAAGGCGGCGGTTTTCATGGCCTCTACTCCTACTCGTTGATCCGAACCGGCGCGGCCGGTGCGGACGCGCTCCGGTTGTCGCGGCTTCGCGCCGCTGGCGCAGGAGGAACGGACGAAGCCGCGGCTTTGATCCAGGTTACGTGCCTGCCTCGGCCGCCTGTCCCGCCGCCGCGGCCGCGGGCTCGGGAGCCCTCGCTTCCGAGTCGCACGCGCTCGCTTCGAAGGCGTGGGCCATTTCCAGCAGGGTTTCGGCGGTTGGGCGGCTGTGCAGCGACGCGGCCATGTCGCGGCACTGGGCGGCGAGCTGGCGAAGGCGTTCGGCCTCTTCCATCGCTCTAACCCTCAATCTCGAGCGCGGCGCCGAAGGGGAGAGTCAGCACCGGGCGCCGGTCTTCGTCCTCGACCTCGATCCGGTGGCGCAGGTTGAGCCTGCCGTTGCGAACCTGGTCGCAGATCAGCTCACGCGCGCCGCGCAATGCCTCTTCGCGCGCTGCCGCCACGTCGGGCAGCTCCACGCCCTGATCGTCGACAGAGACGACGTCGTCGTAAAGGTTAAAGAAGAAGCGCGGCACGGCCGCCGTAACGCGTTGCATCGCGCGAGTTTCCACAATTCGCCCACACAGAGCGGCGAAACATCGTGCCGGGGACGTAACCTCCGGCCGTCGCGGTGAGGAGCGCCGCACGCCCCTGAACGTGCGGCGCGCTCGGGCGGAGCTTACCGACGCGAGCGGCGGACGCCCCGCTCGTACAGCTGGATGCAGCGGTCGGTGACGGTGCGCGAACAGGGCGGATAATCGCCCGCGCCCCGACTGCCGGCCGGGCCGCCGGTGCCGCTGTAGGACGTCGTGCCGGTCCAGCCGCCGCTTCCGGCCGAGCCGTTGCCGCCGGTCGTGCCGTTAGCGCCCGAACCGCTGCTGCCCATCGAGCCGGTGCCGCTCATGGAGCCGGTGCCGCCCATGGAGGCGTCATCATTGCCCATCGAACCGCTGCCCATGGCGGCGTCATCGTTCCCCATCGAGCCGCTGCCCATGGAGCCGTTGCTGCCGTTCGAGCCGTTATTGCCCATCGATCCGCCGTTATTGCCGGACTGGCCCTGCTGGCCTTGCTGGCCCTGTTGCGCCTGGTGGCCCTGGTGGCCGCTGGCCGACTGGCCCGCCGTGCCGGCCTGCGTGCCTTGCTGGACGGAGCCGCTCTGGCTGCTGCCGGCCTGGCCGCTGCCTCCGGATTGCGCGAGCGCGATACTGCTGAAGCTTATCGCGGCCATAAAAATCAATTTCTTCATCGCAAATCTCCTGGATTGCTGTTGCTCGGCCGCAGCGGCTGAAAGCTACGAGCGAGCTTGCGGCTGCCTGTTCAACCCCACCGGAAGGGCTTTGCTCCGGGCAGAGCGGCTATCCTCACCTGGATCAGTGACTTAACCGCGACCACCGTCAAAAGGCCGAGATCCGGCTTCATACGCCTTCTGACGGTCGCGAAACTTCGGCAGCCGTCGAGACGTTGCGGGGCGAATGAAGGACGGCGGCTCCGCCAGCAGCCCGGCTGCTCCGCTCCCGCTCGAGCCGGGCCGGAATTGCTGGCGCACCGCCATCGCGTCGCGCGCGGCGTTGGTCGTGGACGCGGCCGATTACTTCCGCCTCGCGCGCGCGGCGATGCTCAAGGCGCGCTACCAGATCCTCGTCATGGGCTGGGACCTCGATACGAGGCTGAAGCTCATCGAGGAGGAGGATGACGGCGACGCGCCGGTCCATCTCGGCCCCTTTATCTCGTGGCTTGCGAAGCGGCGCCCTGAGCTGTGCATCCACATCCTGGCCTGGGACGGCGAGGTCTACCGGCTGCTCGGGCGAGGCACGACCTTGCTTCGGATGGCGTCCTGGCGGCTGTTCAACGACCGCGTCTCGTTCAAGCTCGACACCGCCCACCCACGTGAGGGCAGCCACCATCACAAGATCCTGGTCATCGACGATGCCTTCGCCTTTTGCGGCGGCATCGACATGACCAGCTCGCGCTGGGACACGCGCGAGCACAAGGACGACGAGCCGGGGCGGCGCCGCCCGACGACCCACCGAAAGTACGAGCCCTGGCACGACGCGGCCCTGGCCGTGGAAGGCGAGGCTGCGAAGGCGCTCGGCGATCTAGGGCGGCTGCGCTGGAAGATCGCCTGCGACGAGGAGCTGGACTGCGCCGGCGGCCATTGCGAGCCGTGGCCCGACGAGCTCGAGCCGCAGTTCCGCGACGTGGAGGTGGCGATCGCCCGAACCCGCGGCGACGACGGCGAACGTGAGGAGCTGCGCGAAGTCGAAGCGCTGTTCGTCGACATGATCGGCGCGGCCAAGCGCTTCATCTATGCCGAGAACCAATATTTCGCGTCTCGGGTCGTGACCGAAGCGATGGCGCGGCGGCTGGCCGAGCCCGACCCGCCCGAAATCGTGCTGGTCAACGCCCATGCCGGCCAAAGCTGGCTCGACGAGACGGTGATGGGTGCGGCCCGCGCGGAGCTGGTGCGGGCGATCGGCGAGGCCGACCACAAGAAGCGGTTCCGGATCTATTATCCCGTGACCGCGAAAGGGCGGGACATCTACGTCCACGCGAAGGTCATGATCGTCGACGACGCGATGCTGCGGGTGGGCTCGGCCAACATGAACAACCGCTCGATGGGCCTCGACACCGAATGCGACGTGATGATCGACACCAGCCGCCCGGCCAACCAGGCGAACTCCGGTAAAGTGGGTGAGCTGCGTGCCGATCTCATGGCGGAGCATCTCGGAGTCACGCCCGACATCGTGGCAAAGGCCTTTGCTGAGACCGGTTCGCTGATCGAAACCGTCGAGCGGCTGCGCGGGCCGGGGCGCAGCCTTCGCCCCTACGAGCCGCCGGAATTCGGCGCTGCCGCCAAGACTCTGGCGGGGAGCGAGGCGGCCGACCCGGAAAGCGCCGACGAGCCGTTCGAGCCGCTCGCCGGGCACCGGCTGCTGCGCCGGCTCCGGCGGTGGCGCCGCCGACGCCGAGGCTAGCCCGCCGCGGCCTTCCCCGCTAAGCCGCCGCGACCGACCACCCGCCGGGGCCCTTCATGTTTCGCGCGCTGTACGACTGGACGCTTCGGCTGGCCGCGCATCGCCACGCGCTGCGATGGATGGCCGTCATCGCCTTTTGCGAGAGCAGCTTCTTCCCCATCCCCCCGGACGCGATGGTGGTGCCGATGGTCCTGGCCCGGCGCGACCAGGCCTATCGGATCGCCGCCGTGTGCACCCTCGCCTCGGTTCTCGGCGGCATGCTGGGCTATGCGATCGGCTATTTCCTGTGGGACAATGTCGGCCAGCCGCTCGCCCATTTCTACGGCATGACCGAGGGCGTCGAGGGGTTCCGACAGAAGTTCGACGAATGGGGCGCGGCGATCATCCTGATCAAGGGGCTGACGCCCATCCCGTTCAAGGTGGTGACGATCGCCAGCGGCTTCGCCCACTTCAACTTCCCGCTGTTCGTGCTCTGCGCGGCGATCACCCGGGCCGCGCGCTTTTTCGCCATCGCGTGGCTGCTCAAGCGCTACGGCGAGCCGATGCAGGCGTTCATCGAGCGGCGGCTGAACCTCGTCGCCTGGGCGTTCCTGATCCTGCTGGCCGCGGGCTTCGCCGCCGTAATGCTGATCTGAGGCGGGTGCGCGCGCCGTACGGAACGGAGCCGCCGACGGGCCGTTACGGCTCCGTCAACAAAGGGAGGAAAGCCAATGCGGATGGGTATCAGCGTAGGCGGCCTGATCGTCCTGCTCATCATTCTGTGGCTGCTGTTCGGCCGCTAGGGACGAAAACAGCGCCGCCGCCGGGCGGACGGGGGACGGCATGCGGCTGACCATCGAGGCCGAGCTCGAGTATCACTTCCCCCGCCCGGCCGACGTGCTGCTCGCCATCGAAGCGGCGCAGCTGCCCGACCAGAAGCTGGTCGAGGACCTGCTGACCGTCGACGGCAGCGGTCCGTTGCGCCCGATCACCGGCGAGGAAGGGATCGGGCGGCGCACCTGGATGCGCGCCGACGGGGCCTTCCGCGCGACGTATCGCGCCACGGTGGACGTCGAGCGGCCGCAGCGGCCGATCGAGCCGCTCGGAATCGTTCCGCTGCGCGAGCTGCCGGCGGACGTCATCCCCTACATCTGGCCCAGCCGGTATTGCGAGGCGGACCGCTTCGAAGCGTTCGTGGCCCGGCACTTCGGCGCAGTGGAGGGCGGGGCGAAGATCGCCGCCATGGCGGGCTGGATCAAAGAGCGGGTCGAGTATCGCGGCGGCACCAGCGACGCGACCACCACCGCCGCCGACACCTTCATCTCGCGCCAGGGCGTCTGCCGCGACTTCGGCCACCTGCTCGCCGCCTTCGCGAGGGCCGCAGGCGTGCCGGCGCGGCTGGTCTCCGCCTACGCGCTCAAGGTCGAGCCGCCTGATTTCCACGCGGTGGTGGAGGTGTGGCTGGAAGGCGGCTGGCAGCTCGTGGACCCGACCGGAATGGCGCCGCTCGATGCGATCGTCAGGATTTGCATCGGCCGCGACGCGACCGACATCGCCTTCATGACGATCTTCGGCGAGGCCGAGCTCAAGGCACAGAACGTCGCAGTGACGAGCGCGTAACTGTACCTACGAACACCCCCGCTCAACCGAGCCGGGCGCTCTCGGCGATGCGCTCGAACTCGCCGATGCCGGCCGGATAATAATGCATCCGCACCGCGTCGAAGAGGATCAGGTAGAAGCGGTTGTCGATCACCGCGCCGACCGCCCGGCCCTGCCGCTCGACCTCGTCGGAATCGAGATGGGTGTAGTCGAACTGGAAGCCGGGACGGCCGAGGAACTGGCGCGGCTGCAGGCCCGTCATGTTGAATTCGACGGAGCCGGCGCGCACGCGGAAGAAGGTCTCGATCATCGACGCGAGCTCCGGCGGGGACATCTCGGCCCGGAACCGCGGCACCTGCCGCTCGGCCCGGCGGCGCTGGCGCACGATCGCCTTGCCGCTCTCGAGGCCGCCGATGAACGAGATGTTGTCGAGAAGCGGGCCGTTGAGAGTCCAGTTCTCCTCGCGCCTGATGTCGTGATAGGTGCGCCGCGCATGGTTCCAGGCGACGGTGGGAGTGACCGTCATGCGGCCGCCCGCGACGCTCTCCGGCCCCGGACGGACGAGCGAATAGCCGCCCGGGCCGAAGCCGCCGCCGCCGGCGGCGCAGCCGGAGGCGAGGCCCAGCGCGATCAGCGCGGCGAGGATCCTGTTGACGGCCAATCGTCCCTCCTATTGCTGCAGCGAGTAGCGGACCATCGCCGCGTCGGGCGCGTCCGGAGCCATCGCCAAATAACGGGTCAAGGCGGATCGGCCCTCGGCGGGGCGCCCGGTCCCGATCAGCGCATAGCCGTGGGCGCGCCAGGCTTCGGGCGGCGCGTCCGGAAAGGCGACCGCCAGCGCGTAGCTCTGGTTGGCATTCTCCCGGTCGCCGTTGCGGCCGCGAAGGCGCCACGCCTCGCCTTCGTAGAAGCGCAGAAGACCGTTCCAGCCGTCTTCGGCAAGGCTGTGGATGATGTAGAGGCTCGCGCCGGGGTCGTTGAGCTTGACCTGGTCGTCGAGCAGACGCTGGCGGTGCGGCTGGATGGCGGCGAGGTAGCGGTCGCGGCCGCGGTCGTAGGTTCGCCCGGCGTCCTTCACCTCCTCGGCGGAAATGGTGAGGTCGTGCATCCGCGACTCCGGCGCCGGGTGGGTGGCGAGCAGCGACTGGTTACGGCGGTGGCGGCGGCGCATCGCCGCGCTCGCGTCCAATTCGCCGATCAGCTGGCGCCACACGGCCGGCATGGCGGTGGGATCGTAGCCGCTCTCGGCGATCAGGCGAACGCCCATGGCGTCGGCCTCGGCCTCGAGCTCGCGGCTGTAGGCGGCGAGCGTCAGCTCCGTGCCGATGCCCGCCAGGCGAACCCAGTCGCCGAGATAGGCGCCCGTCGCCGCCCCGCCCAGCCCCGCGCCCATGGCGAGGATGGTGAAGAAGTCCGTGCGGCGCTTGAGGTCGCGCCACCGGCGGATGTGGTGGCGGCGAAGGAAGTGGCCCGCTTCGTGGGCGAGCACGCCGGAGAGCTGAGCCTCGTCGCGCATACGGGTGAGAAGGCCGGAGAAGACGACCATGAAGCCGGTCGGAGTCATGAAGGCGTTGAACTCGGGAACGTGCGCCAGATAGACGCGCAGTTCGCCAGCCGCCGGTCCGCCGACCCGCTCGACCACGCCGCCGAGATAGGAAGCGAGCCGCTGGTCCTGGATCAGCAGGTTGGAGCCGGCAATCTCCTCCTCGAACCGCTCATATTCGTGCCACAGGCCCTGCTCGTCCTGTTCGGTCGGGCGGTAGCCGGGGCCGACCAGCGGGCGCATGTCGGCCGGGCGGATGCGCGCCTCGGCCGGAGAGGCGGCAAGGCCGGCGCAGCAGGCGCAGCCGAGGCCGGTGAGCGCCGCGCGGCGCGTGATCCAGTGAGTCATTGGCCCTGCCGCTCGCGCACATGGCGCCCGGCCCGCATGCGGCCGACCAGCCGCTCGACCATCTGTGCGGCGCCCTCGGGCGTGCGGATGTCGCCGAAGCGGACGCCGGGAAGCAGGCTGCTCGTCTGGAGCAGGTTGAACCAAACGACCTCGCCGGTCCTCAGGTCCACGAGGGCGGCATAGGCGCCTTGGCCGCCGCCGCCCTGCGGCGCGCAAAAGCCGATGAAGCAGCCAACGATTCCGAGCGCCTGGACGGCGGTGCGGCCGGTCGAGGCGAAGCTGTCCTGGGCGTAGAGGAACAGCGCATATTCCATGCCGGTGGCGCGGCCGAAGGCGACGGCATCCTCGCCCATTGTCCAGTCGATCCCCTGGCGGCGCTTGGTCGGAAGGTATTGTCCCATGTAGCGGTGGAGGACGATCGAGCTGCCGACCGCGGTGAACAGACGCTCGAGATTGGCGATGTCCTGCGGCGAGACGCCCTGAATGCCTTCGCGGTTCTCGAGCACCAGGGTTCGGCCGCCGCGGCCGGCCTGCTGCTCGCGGAGCGCCTGGAGAAGGTTGGTTCGCGCCTGCTCGGTCCAGTCGGCGCGCGGCTCGACGAGGCCGCCCGTGGTGACGACTCCGACCGATACGTAGGGGCGCATGACCACCAGGTCGTAGTCGCCCTGCGGAGGGGCGAACTCGACGTCGGCATATTGGCGGGTCTGCACGCATCCGCCGAGCGCCAGAGCCGCGGCGGAAACGAGGATCAGGGGAAGCCTTGCCATGATCTACTCCTCATGAGCGGCGGCAAGGTAGCGTGTTTGTCGGAAAAATCCAAGAAGTAGATTGACTTAGCTTCGCAAAACGGTCGGCCGTGGGCGCGGTGCGCCGCAAGCTGCCCAATTTTCGCGGCGAGCCGACCTGCGGGAGCATGCCGGGCCCCACAACGTTCGGAACCCGCTCGCGCCCGAGCCGTTTTTGAAGCAAGACAGGGACTTAGACGATGGTTATGGCAATGGACACGGGCTGGAGAGGCGTCATGGTCGCGCCGCCCAACCCGCTCGCAGGCATTGGCGGCGCGTTGCGCCACGCCTTCATGGTCGACTCGGCGACTCGTTCGCTGCAGGGCTTCGGCGATCTGCTGGCCCGGCTCGACCAGCCCTACGAGCGCCGGCTTCACTAGCGGCGGGCGCCCCGCCCCGCCTTAACCCTTTCTTGACGCGGCGCCGATTAGCGTCCGCGCGAAAGGCGCGTTTTGCCTTTCGGGGACGGGACGGGGACCAAGATGAAAAAGCTTCTTCAGCTCATTCGCGATCGGAAGGGCGCGACGGCCATCGAATATGGCCTGATCGCCGCTTTGATCGCGGTGGCCGCCATCACTGCCTTGCAGGGGATCGGCACCAGCCTCAACACGACCTTCACCAACGTTTCGACGACGATGACGGCCAACCCGTAGGTCGACGCCGCAGCCAACAAAAAAGCGCCCCGGCCGCAAAGCCGGGGGCGCTTTTTTTTGAGCGAGGCTTCGAATTAGAAGCGGAAGCCGAGCGTCGCAACGGCCTGGTGGCGCGAGAAACCGCCCTCGTAGTTCGAGTAACGGTACTCGGCGCCGACATAGGCGCTGGTGCCGAGGCCGAACTGCATGCCGACGCCGCCGCGGATGCCATCGAGATTCGTGGAATCGCTGGTGATGTCGCCATCCTCGTCGAGGTCGGCGTGGACGCGGGCGTTGGTGTAGCCGGCCTTCACGTAGACGTTGGCCGCGTCCGACACCGGAAAGGTGAAGCGGGCGCCGGCATAGAGGTCGCGGCCGGCCGAAAGCGAGGCGGAGTCGGTGCCGTCGTCGAAATCGAGGTCGGCGGTGGACTCGCTGGCTTCGATGTCGATGCCCATCGACGCGCTGGTGCCGATGCCGAAGTCATAGCCCGCGCCGATCCCGAACACGATGCCGTCGCTGTTGAGGCTGTCGTCGACACCGAAATCGTCGAGGCTGACGCGTGCGTGGTCCCAGCCGACCAGCGCTTCGACGCGCCCGCCCGTGGTGACCGCTGCCGAGGCCGGAGCGGCCGCGGCGGTAAAGGCGGCGGCAGCCGCGAAACCGATGATATACTTCTTCATTTGTCTTTCCCTTGCCCCCCGGGTTGGTAGAGAGACGGCCTTCTGGCGCACGATCGCGGACTTGTCACCGCAAATTCACAACTCGGTTGATTGAGAATGTGCAGCTGTGGCCGAAGCGCAACAGGCGCGGCTGCTCAACCAGCGGTCTGGCGCTCAAGAGGCAGCAGGACGAGGAGCAGCGCGGCGAGAGCGGCGAAGGCCGCCGCGGCGATAAAGGTGACCTCGGCTCCGAACCGGTCCCACAGCAGCCCGGCAACGAGGCTGGCGAGGAGCAGCGCGAGGCCGCTGGCAAGGTTGAAGATGCCGAAAGCGGAGCCGCGAAGGCGGGGCGCGGCGGCGTCGGCGACCATTCGCGACAGGATCCCCTGAGTTAAAGCCAGGTGAGCGCCCCACAGGGCGATGCCGGCGAAAGCGGCGGCGATGCCACTGTCCAACGCGAGGATCAGGTCGGCGAGCACGAGGACGACGATGCCGCACAGCAGCAACGTCCGCGGCCGCCAGCGGTCCGACAGCGCGCCCGCCGGGTAGGCGCCGGCGGAATAAGCGAGGTTCATGACCACCAGGACGAGCGGTGCCAAGGCGATGCTGAGCCCCTCGTCATGGGCCTTGAGGATCAGGAAGGCCTCGCTGAAGCGCGCCAGGCTGAAGGCGGCACCGATCAGGATGACGCTCCAGAAGCCGCCGCCGAGCGCCTTGAGCTCGGCGAGCCGGAGCGGCACCCGCTTGGCCTCGGCGCCGGCGGCGCGGTCCTCGACGCCCACCAGCACCAGCAGAACGGCGATCACAGCGGGGATCACCGCCAGCCAGAAGACGAGGCGCACGTTGCCGGCCAGCAGCGCCATCAGGCCCAGCGCGAGAAGCGGCCCGATGACGGCGCCGGCCGTGTCGAGCGATTGCCTGAGGCCGAAGGCGCGGCCGCGCACCGCGGGTTCGGTTACGTCGGCGATGAGGGCGTCGCGAGGCGCGCCGCGAATGCCCTTGCCGATTCGGTCCGCGAAGCGCGCGGCGAGGATCGGCAGGGCACCCGAGGCGATCGGGAAGAGCGGCTTGGAGGCCGCCGCCAGGCCGTAGCCCAGCAGGATGAGCGGCTTGCGCCGGCCGATCCGGTCGGAAAGATAGCCGGAGAAGAGCTTGGTGACGTTGGCCGTCGCTTCGGCGATGCCCTCGATCAGGCCCACCGCGGCGACGCTGAGGCCGAGCGTGGCCGTCATGAACAAGGGCAGCAGCGCGTGGATGATTTCCGAGGACATGTCCATGGCGAGGCTGACCAGGCCCAGCGCCCAGACGGTGCGAGGGAGCGAAGGGCGGGCGCCGGCCATTGGCGGGGCAAAGCACGGGCCGCGGCGAAAGGGGAGTCTCGCCGCGGTTTGCCTAGGAGAGTTCCTGCGCCTATAGGATTTATGTGAGCAGGATCGATCAACGCGAAGCCCTCGAGCGGCTGATCCGCGAGCGGCGTGAGGATTATGCCGGGCTGTCGCGGCTGATCGGCCGCAATGCCGCCTACATCCAGCAATTCATCAAGCGGGGCGTGCCGAGGAAGCTCGACGCGGACGACGTCCAGCTGCTGGCGCGCTATTTCGGCGTCGCGGAGGAGGAGCTTGGCGGCCGGACCGCGGTCGCGGCGGCGGGCGACCTGCTGGTGCGGGTGCCGCGGCTCGACGTCGGCGCTTCGGCCGGGGCGGGCGCGGTCGAGGGAGGCGAGGCGGTGATCGCCCACCTCGCCTTCGATCCGGCGTGGCTTCGGCAGCTGTGCGCCGGCGGGCCCGCAGCCCTGTCGCTGATTCGCGTCGAGGGGGATTCGATGGCGCCGACGCTGGCCGACGGGGACGACATCCTGGTCGACCGCGGCGATGCCGCCGAGCGGCTGCGCGACGGCATCTACGTGCTTCGCCGCCAGGACATGCTGATGGTCAAGCGCCTCGCCGTGAACCCCGCCGCGCGGCGGGTGACGATCAAGAGCGACAATCCGGCCTATCCGGAATGGCCGGACTGCGCGCTGGATTCGGTGGCGCTGATCGGCCGGGTGGTGTGGGCCGGGCGGCGGGTGAGCTGAGCCGGGCTTCAGCGGCGCCGCGGCGCCTGGGCGACCACGCCGACGCGGGTGGCGACGCTGATCGGCCCGCGCGGTGCGGGAGGAAGCAAAGCGGCGATGCGGCTGGCGAGCGCCTCGGCGGCTTGGTCGCTTGCTACCCGAGCGCACAAGGTGACCTCGCCCTCGCGCCCCCAGCGTTCGCGCTCTACCGAAGTGACGGCCGGATCGTCCTCGAGCAGCGCCTCGATGGCGGCGAGGGCGGGCTGGTCGATGCCCATCGCGTAGCTGCCGAAGCGGATCGTGACCGGGCAGCCTTCCGTGGCGCCGGGGTCGCCTCGGACGGGCGTGGGCTTCGGGGCGGTGGCCGCAGGGGCGCGCGGCTGGGCGCGCGGCGGCTCGGGCCGGCCGGCGCCGCCGCCGCCGCTGTCGCCGGCCGCCTCGCAGGCGGCGAGCGCGAACAGGAGCGGGAGGGAAGGGCGGTGCATGAGCGTTCAACGCCCCGGCGGCGCGGCTGGTTCATTCCGGGGCGCCCCGCGCGCATCCCCGGCCAGAGGAGGGGGTGCATGGACGGAACAGGCGACTGCCGCCGCCGTTGTGGCGCTCATGGACAAGCAAATCCACGACGAGCCGAGCGAGGTCACGGCCGAGCAGGGCGAGGTGATGGTCGACGGCCCCGACGGCGTCGCGGTGTCGCTGACCCCCGACGCGGC